>URGO01000075.1 GCA_900547435.1 uncultured Parabacteroides sp. | reverse complement strand
ATATGAATATACAGACCCGTTTTTTGTAAATAAGCATCACGAGCCTTAGCCACATCTATCAATGCAGTAGCCTGTCCACGTCCGATACCCTTCTGTTCGCGTGTGATACAAATCGAACCTCCGCCGATACCCACCTTTATAAAGTCGGCTCCGGCCTCTACCAGGTAATTGAACCCTTCCTGATCCACCACATTTCCTGCACCAACCAATATCTTATCTCCGTAGGTCTCCTTAATCCAACGCAACGTATCCGATTGCCATTCGGAATATCCATCCGATGAGTCGATACAAAGCACATCTACGCCCGCATCAACCAAAGCCGGAACACGTTCCTTATAATCGCGCGTGTTAATACCTGCTCCCACCAACAGCGTCTTGTCCTTGCCCGACAATTCGTAGGGATTCTGACGATGGCTATCATAATCCTTGCGGAATACGAAATATTGTAATTTCTGGTCTTTATCAATAATCGGTAATGTATTCAACTTATGCTCCCAAATGATTTGATTCGCTTCAGACAAGGTAATTCCCGCCTCACCGACAATCAGTTTGGAGAACGGAGTCATGAACTCTTTTACCGGTGTATTCAAGTCGTCTTTCTCAACCCGGTAATCACGGCTTGTCACGATTCCCAGCAACTTACCGTTAGGTGTTCCGTCTTCCGTTATGCCGATAGTCGAATGTCCGGTTGTTCTTACCAAATCGACTACATCTTTTAAGGTATTTTCCGGAGTCAGATTAGAGTCACTGATAACAAATCCAGCTTTGAACTTTTTCACTTTCCGAACCATTTCAGCTTGGTTCTCGATGGTTTGTGAACCGAAAATAAAGGAGAGACCGCCGTTACGGGCTAATTCGATAGCCAATTCCGGTCCGGAAACAGACTGCATGATAGCCGATACAAACGGGATGTTCAATTGGATAGCAGATTTCTCGCCTGCTTTGAATTTTACTAAAGGAGTTTTTAGTGATACGTTCTGAGGCGTACATTCTTTTGTCGTCAAACCCGGAATAAGCAAATACTCGCCAAAGGTTCTTGATACATCATTTAAGTAAACTGCCATAAGATTTTATTATTTACTGGATGAAAGTTTTTGCTTGCAAAGATAGTGATTTTTTTTGTAAACGAACGAAATTCTGAAAGAGTTCGTTTATCTCATTATCGGATAGACAAACCTGTCCGAAGATATTTCGGAGCAAGCTCTCGTTCACGCATTCGAAATCCTCTTTCCGGACGGTAACAAACAACCCGCCTATATCGGCTGCACCCGGACTGGACAGAAAACGGTGCTCATCGTTTGCTTCGTATTGCCAGGGGCGATGTTTTTTCCGGAAGATAATAACCAGCCTCCAAACGGATTCGCGGAAATGGACGAACAGATTCATCATCGGTTCTGTATTCTCTTGGTCCGGCCGCGCCGATTGACAGATAAGATGGAAAAGACACGCCACTTCTTCCGGAGCATCAGACTCAATCACGAGCCCATTTCTCAGGTAATGCGTCAATAGGAATAATCGGCTATTCCCCTCCTGATAAACCAATTTCAGGAAAGAGTCTATATCCTTGTCCATAGGCATGATACCAAAAGGAGCCGCCTGAAAATGAGCATGGTCCGGAGCCGATGCCCCACACTTTGGTCCGTTATAGAAAAGCGTGAAACCGGGCAATTGCCGGGCAAGAAGCAGAAAATCGTCTATTCGTGTCTGAATCTCCTGAGGCGCATGGACAATAGCCGGAATCGTCAGATGCTCCCGGAAGATGGGATAAGGATTACAAAGAATCCAATACCTCCCAAACGGGACATGCAACTGGTTTTCGGGCAAATGCTCCGGACTAAGGAAGCACCTCCGTTGCCGGATGGAATGGCTATCCACCTTAGCTCCCGAAGAGATGATGCGTGCCGGATTGAACTGTGCCCTTATCCGTATCCCGGACACGTCGAAATCCTTTACCAAGACCTGTTCCAACGCCCGATAATTCCCGGCAGCCAAATCCCATGATTGGAATTGCCTGCCCAACATCGCTTTGACCTCTTCCTGCAATGCGCTCATTCCCCTTTGTTTTTTAAGATACGGGCTTTCAGCTCCCATGTCCGCAAACGGTCTTTATAGAGATTGTTCCGGTTGGTCTGTTCGATACTAAGCGAAGCATCCGAGTTGTCCTCCCACCGGCGGCACAGGTAAAGCACCTCATAAATTCTCCCAATCTGATAATCCCTACTGAGTCGGAGCCCTACCGCATAATCCTCCCCATAACTGCTGTTCGGGAAGTTAATCCGTCGGATCAGCGGTGTATAAAAAGCACGGGGAGCCCCCAGTCCGTTAATTCGCAGAGCATTGTTCCGTCCGTTATCGGGCGTCCATTCTTTATGGTCGATGACTCCCGGCGGAATCTCTTCCATTTGAAAATTAGTCATCCGGTAGCTCCCGATCACCATGCCGCATTGTTGCGCATAAAAGACATCGACTATCTTTTGCAGAGTCGAATTGCCGCTATACACATCATCGCTATCCAACTGGATGGCGAACTTGCCGCATTTCGGATGATGAATCCCCACGTTCCAGCATCCACCGATACCCAAATCGGTACGTTCCGGCAATAGATGAATCACCTTTCCCCCATCCGCATACTTCCGGATGCGTTCGCTTGTCCCATCGGTCGAATGATTGTCTATGATAATCAAATTGAAAGGGAATGAAGTTTCCTGATTCAGAACCGACCGGATGGCATCTTCAATGGTCTTTACCCGATTCCGGACCGGGATAATGACAGAGGCTTCTACGGGAAAGAGCTCTTCCGTAAAATCCACTTTGGCGAACTCCGGTTTCAGGTAAGCCCCGATAGCTTTCAGGTATGCGGTGCAGGCCCGTTCCATTTCCTTCTGCACCTCCCGGTTTCTGGGGTCTACATAGTCAAACAGCTTTTGTCCGCTGCTCCGGGTATCTTTTTCCTTGGCCGTATAAAGGTATTCATTGACATGTACGATAGGATAAGCACGGGAGATATTCAGCCGGACATCGTAAAGCCCCGCATGATTATAAACGCCGCTTGCCTGCCGGACGGCTTTCTTCAAGGCAGAAGTACGGATAAAAAGCAGCTTCCCAAAATCGAAATCGTTTCGCAAGCTCCCCTCTTGATAATCAATCAAGGGATGCGGGAGCAGTTCTCCCGCCTTTTCTTCCCAATAATCCGCATAGACTATACCTGCTTGCGTCATCTCGGCAATAGCATAAAGGCGTTCCTCGGCGAATTGCCCCAATTCAATCTCTTCGTCAGTTATCTGCAATAAGATATATCGGGTATCCGCCATAGACGCTATCCGTTCCATTTCCCTGCTATCGGGACGAAGGAGAGAGATTATTTGTTTGGAAATCTTTTCCATGATGATTCTTTTACAATTCGGGTATTTCTTTCTTTTCCCCGGTCTTTTCAAAACAATACCCCTTATTTGCTCCTGATAATCGCGATGACCGGATTATCCTCTTCGTCCATCTTATCGGCAATCTCTTTCAATTTCCCCTGCAATTTCCCATTTTGATTGGCTTCCACCAATTCGTCCGCGGCTAAAGACTGGCAAAAAGGAACTTCCGGATTCAAAGGTTGAGTACTGAGATCGACCCACTTGTCTTCAAAATCCCGGAAACAAAGTTTGGATTGAGAGATAGAGTTATCCTGCTTGTCGTACACCAGATCGGTAGAGGGAAATCTCTTGAAGGTTTTCAAATCCACCTCTTTCTTTTGTGTCCGCATAAAGATATAGCGGTCTGTTACCAGGGTCGGATAAAGAAAAACCTGCGTTTCCATCTCATGAATAGAAGGAGTACGGGCGATGAAAGGAGCCAATGCTCCGTTTGATGTATATCGGTAGATGGTATCGGCCGATGTCTTGGTCAGAATATAGTCCTCTTGCGTGGGGACAGTCAGGTAATAAAGGGGAGTTATGCTCAATTCGCCTTGAGTAAATACCGGTGTTGCCAGTTTCCGGAATGGAATCGATATCTCTTTTACCAAATTTCCATCCTCTTTGGAAATCAAGATATGCGAGGCCCGCTCATTGTCCCCCTCAGCAGGTTGCTTATAGCAAAGCAAGTGCTCCTTGTCGTAATGGAATACATTCGAATAATAGGTAGAATCGAGGGTTTTGAAAGAACGTTTGAAGCTGCCTTCCAAATCATAGACCAGAATCTTCCGGGCTGAATAATCTAAGACAAACAATTCGTTCCGTTCTTCGTCCGGCAAGACCTCCGTAGCGGAAACATACTCCTGTCCGCTCTGCCCTTTGTGGTTAATCTTGCGAATACCTTTTCCCGTAGCCCGGTCGAAAAGGAAGATATCCCCGCTCCCACCCCAATTGGTGGTAACAATCAGGTTCTTGCTGATACTCTTCACCACTCCGTGGGTGATGAATGTATCGGTTGTTTCCAACGGAACATACTCCACATCCGCTATATCTTGTATATACAATTCTTTCTCCGGGTAATCGGTCGTAACATCTACCGTGATACACGCATCATTCTGAGGCTGACCACCTCCGGCACAACCGGCCAGCATCATGGCCAACAAAGCAAATACAGAAACAAATTTCTCTTTCATGGTGTTTTTTTTTGTTAAATATTCATGCCAGCAAATATAATTCATCGAATTAAAATCTGCAAGATAAATTGCGGATAAAGGCAAAAGAAAACGAGTTGACAAGGATTTACCATCCCCTTATCAACCCGTTTTTGTTTTAAGACGACAAAATCTTGCGCCCTTAATAGCCCTTGTCAACGTGTTTCCTTGTCAACTAAGGCCTTATCTGCCATAGACTTTATTGTATTCCTCTTTCGCGGAGTTTCACTTGCCAGTTCCAAGCAGATTTCAGCGTGTCATCCAAAGTCTCGACGGCTTTCCATCCCAAGACCTTGTTGGCTTTTTCCGGATTTGCCCAAACTTTTTCGATATCCCCTTCGCGACGGCCTACAATCTTATGCGGCACCTTCACGCCTGTTGCTTTCTCGAAAGTATTGATTAATTCCAATACAGAAACGCCTGTACCTGTTCCGAGGTTGAAGATTTCAACCTTTTCATCCGACTTGTTTTCCAGCATTCGGTTCATGGCAATCACATGAGCTTTGGCCAAATCAACTATATTAATGTAGTCACGGATGCAGGAACCGTCAGGGGTGTTATAATCATCCCCGAATACGCTCAGTTCTTTGCGGATGCCGATAGCAGTCTGCGTCAGATAAGGAATCAGGTTCTGCGGAACGCCATTGGGCAATTCACCGATTTCAGCCGACGGATGGGCTCCAATCGGATTAAAGTAACGCAAAATGATGCTCTTGAACGGTGCACCGGCATGAATCGTATCCTGAATAATCTCTTCATTGATTTGCTTGGTGTTTCCGTACGGAGACATAGCCGGTTTGATGGGCGCGCTTTCCGTTACCGGAAGGTTTTCCGGGTCAGGCTGGCCATACACTGTACAAGAAGAGGAGAACACAATACCTTTCATATTAAATTCGGGCATCAGTTCCAGGATATTAATCAACGTGGTGATATTATTCCGATAATACTTCAGGGGTTGTTGAACCGATTCGCCTACTGCCTTGCTTGCCGCAAAGAGGATAACACCTTCTATGCCCGGATGAGCCTCCAGAGCCTTACGGGCGCCTTCCTTATCCTTCAGATCCAATTTGACAAATTCCGGACGAATGCCTGTAATGCGTTCGATGCCATCCAGCACTTCGATGTTGGAGTTAGACAAGTCGTCGATAATCAATACATCATACCCCGCTTGTTGCAATTCCACCGTAGTATGTGAACCGATATAACCGGTTCCGCCTGCTACCAAAATTTTCTTTTTCATACTATTAAATTTTAGTTTTTGAGTTCTTGAGTTTGTTTAAGATCCGATACCTGAGAAGCCCATAAATGCCATTGCCAGCATACCGGCGGTAATCAATGCGATAGGTGTGCCCTGCAATCCTTTCGGGATATTGGTCATAGCCAATTGCTCGCGTATCCCGGCAAAGATAATCAACGCCAACGCAAAGCCAAGCGCTGTAGAGATAGCATATACTACCGATTCCAACAAATTATAATCTTTTTGGATAACCAAGATAGCCACACCCAGCACACAACAGTTGGTAGTAATCAACGGAAGGAAAATACCCAACGCCTGGTATAACGCCGGAGACACCTTCTTCAAGATAATTTCTACCATCTGCACCAAAGCCGCGATAACCAGAATGAAGCTGATGGTCTGCATGAAGCCCAATCCGAACGGGTCCAAGACAAATTTCTGAATCAGATAGGTGACAATCGTCGAGATTGCCAATACGAACGTCACGGCCGCCCCCATACCGATAGAAGTCTCTACCTTCTTGGAAACTCCCAAGAACGGACAAATACCCAAGAATTGCGATAATACGACATTATTGACAAATACCGCAACGATAAATATCATTATATATTCCATATCTTACCCTATTTTATGCTTTACGCAATTTGTTTACAATCGCAATCAGATAGCCCAGTACAATAAATGCACCTGGAGCCAAGATAAATATCAGCGAGCCATATTCTTCCGGCATGAATGTCAGACCGAATATCTTACCGGTACCCAACGCTTCCCGGCAAGCGCCCAGCAACGTCAACGCCAACGTAAATCCGAGGCCGATGCCCAATCCGTCAAATCCGGAAGCGACCACACCGTTCTTTGCCGCAAAAGATTCGGCACGTCCCAACACGATACAGTTCACCACAATCAGCGGAATATACAATCCCAAGCTGGCATACAGCGCCGGCGTATAAGCCTCCATACACAATTGGACTACCGTCACAAAGGTAGCAATAATGACAATATAGGCCGGAATACGGACCAAATCAGGCACTAATTTCTTGACCGCCGATATAGCCATGTTGGAACAAATCAGCACGAACATCGTAGCAAGTCCCATACTCATGCCATTCAGCGCGGAAGAGGTAGTACCCAGCGTCGGGCACATACCCAACAACAATACAAACGTCGGATTCTCGGTTATCAATCCGTTTACAAGCACTTTCCAATTACTCATGGTCGTTTCCTCCTTCTTCATTAGTTGACGTTGCGCTACTCGTCGCGTCAGTATTCATAAATGCGCTATAAGCCCGGTTGACCGCATCCAGGAATGCCCGGCTGGTGATTGTTGCGGCCGTAATGGCATCCACATCTCCGCCATCCTTTGAGACCGACAATCCCTTTTCCGGCATCTGTCTGCCTTTGATGTTCTGCTTTGGCTTGTTCTCATCACTGAACCAGTCCTGCATCTTAGCCCCTAGGCCCGGAGTCTCCGAGTGCTGCTGGACGGAATAGTTCAGGATTTTTCCATTCGCGTCAAAACCGACCACCACTTTGATATCTCCGCTAAAAGCCTTATAGTTCCTGTTTATACTCTCTACGGCAACTCCCACAAGCTCACCGTCCATCTTAGCCGGATAAACTTTCAAAGAATCCCCTTCCGGAGTAACCGCCATAAAGGCCTCTTCCGAAGGTTTGTTATTGAATTCAGGAGTTACGTCTTTGATAGCCTGCTCCAAAGCCAACGCCTGGGCTTCGGCAATCGGGCCGGCCGTCATGTTATTTACTGCGGCCAGAATAGCCCCGGCTATCACGCAGATGCCCGTCAACACGATGAGCATATTAGGTAATGTAGATTTCAGTTTTTCCATCTTACTTCTCTCCGAAATGTTTAGGTTTCACATAAGCGTTGATAAGCGGAGTCAGCGAGTTCATAATCAGAATGGCAAACGACATACCTTCCGGATAAGAACCGAACAGACGAATGATAGAAGTGAGCAACCCGATACCTACCGCATAGATAACCATTCCTTTCTTGGTCATCGGCGAAGTGACATAATCGGTCGCCATAAAGATAGCTCCCAACATCAGACCGCCGGAAAGGATGTGGATAAACGGACTTGCGTACGCCTCCGGATTAGCCCAATGCATAATACCGGTAAATGCAAATACCGTAACGATAATCGTTACCGGGATATGCCAGGTGATAATCTTCTTCCACAGCATATAAGCAAAACCGAGTAATAACGCGATAGCGCTCACTTCACCCAGACTACCGCCATGGTTTCCTATCAATAAGGAGGTATAAGAAGGAAGCTCCTTCACGCCTTCATTCAATAAGGAAAGAACCGTAGCGCCGGTCTCGGCATCGGTATAAGTAAGCGGGAATGCACTCGTTGCGTCTACCAAAGGCCAGGTGGTCATCTGGGCCGGGAACGAAATCAGCAAGAATGCACGTCCAGCCAAAGCCGGGTTGAAGATGTTGTTTCCTAAACCTCCGTATGACATCTTGGCCACGCCAATCGCAAACAAAGCGCCCAATACGATAATCCATACCGGCAGGTTGGATGGCACGTTGAATGCCAGCAGCACACCGGTCAGTATAGCCGATCCATCACAGATAGTCGGCTCTTTCTTCATGATAAACTTCTGAATCAGGTATTCAAACAGCACGCACGAAACCACTGATACCAGGGTAACTATCAGCGCGCCCAACCCGAAATAGTAAAGAGATACCAGGAAAGCCGGAATAAGGGCAATCAGTACTCCATACATATTTTTACTGATGCTATCTCCTCCATGAATATGCGGAGATGGCGATATATATAAACTCTTTTCCATTGCTCTATATATGTTTAGTTTTTAAGTTTGTTAGTTTGTCAGTTCTTTTAGTTTGTTAGTTAAACTCATAACCTTATAAATTTATAACCTTATAACCTCATAAACTTAAAAACTCAAAACCAACAAACTCATTTTACGACTTTCTGGATCTGATTATTCCTAACACCTTTGTCTTACCCACACGGATATGGTCCAACAACGGACGATTGGCCGGGCATGTATAGCTGCATGAACCGCACTCGATACAATCCTGGATATGATCCTCTTCGGCAAGGTCCCATTTCTGATAAACCGTCGAACGCATCAGGAACGCCGGATTCAATCCCATCGGGCAGACACTGACACACTTCGCGCAACGGATACAATCATGCATCGGCTTACGCACAGACTCCTCTTCCGACATCAGCAATACGCCTGAACTGCCTTTTCCTACCGGAACCTCCGCGCTAATCAACGCTTTACCCATCATCGGACCTCCGCCAATAATCTTACCCGTATTTTCAGGAAGCCCTCCGGCGGCTTCTATCAGATTGCTGATGGGAGTACCTATACGAACCAAGAAGTTAGAAGGATTTTTTACGGCTTTACCGGTTACGGTTACCACACGTTCAAACAAAGGCTTGTTCTTCTGTACGGCTTCATATACGGCATAGACCGTTCCGACATTCTGGACAATAGCCCCGACCGAGATAGGCAACGCCCCGCTCTTCACCTGACGGGAAGTAACCGCGTCGATCAGTTGTTTTTCTCCTCCTTGCGGATATTTTACCTTCAGCGGCATCACTTCGATGCCCGGATAAGCCGAAGCCAGCTTCGTCATGTGGGCGATAGCGTCCGGCTTGTTGTTTTCGATACCGATAACCGCCTTATTCACATTAGCCGCTTTCATCAGGAGCGTAACGCCCACTAGAATCTGTTCGCCCTTCTCCAGCATCAGCTCATGGTCGGCTGTCAGATAAGGTTCGCACTCTACGGCATTGACTATGACAATCTCCGCCTTGTTTCCCGGAGGCGGGAGCAGCTTGACCTGAGTCGGGAAAGTAGCACCTCCCATACCCACTATACCGGCCGCAGCTATCTTATCGATAATCTCCTTAGAAGACAGAGAACATTCTTTCACCAGCGTATCGCTCCGGTCGATAGACTCTTCCCATTCATCGCCCTCCACGTCAATGTAGATGGCCGGACGCCGGTATCCGCTCGTGTCAAGCGCATTGTCTATTTTGTTTACTTTTCCGGAAACGGACGAATGGATATTTGCAGAAACAAATCCTCCGGCTTTAGCCAGCAACGTGCCGACCTTTACCAAGTCTCCTTTTTTCACCACAGCTTGTGCCGGAGCACCAATATGCTGGCTCAAAGGGATAATAACCTGTTTGGGTGCAGCCAGTGCGGTAATCTTTTTACCGGCAGACAGTTTATTCTCGGGTGGGTGAATGCCTCCGATTCGAAATGTCTTTAGCATACGATTAGATTTTTATTTTTTAATTTCTTCTTCCTTTACTTCTGTTGTTGTGTTTTCAACCGGTTTGGCCTGTACAGGCTCGGCAGGAGCGGCCGGTTTCTCTACAGCTACCTTCGGAGCCGCTTCCTTACGTGGAGGGAAGTTCAGTTCGTGGATGGCTCCCGTCGGACAAACCGCTACACACTTGCGGCACATACGGCATTTGTTGTAATCAATGTAAGCTACATTGTTTTCTACCGTGATGGCACCGAACGGACACTCTTTCGCGCACTTACCGCACCCGATACAAGCGTTGGCACAGGCTTTGCGGGCAACAGCGCCCTTGTCTTTGTTCACGCAGCTGACGAAGATCCGGCGTGATTTCGGACCTTTCTTACGCAATTCGATGACATTCTTCGGACACGCCTTCACACAAGCGCCGCACGCGGTACATTTGTCTTCGTCCACCTCGGCCAATCCCGTTTCCGGATTGATATGAATAGCATCAAAGTTACAAGCCTTCACGCAATCGCCATAGCCTAAGCACCCGAAAGAGCAATTAGTCTCGCCTCCATACAAAGACGAAGCCACCGCACAGCTTTTCACGCCATCAAACTTGTTGGTCCGCGGACGTGCGGCACATGTTCCGTTACAACGGACTACCGCCACCTTTGGCTCAGCCGAAGAGGCCTCTTTACCCAAGATCGTCGCGATCTTCGCCATGACCGGAGCTCCACCTACCGGGCAAAGCATCCCGTCCAGCGAGTCCGCCTTTACACAAGCACCCGCGAATCCCGCACAACCGGCGTATCCGCATCCACCACAATTAGCTCCGGGCAAGACTTCTTGTACCTGACCAATACGCGGGTCTTCGTGTACTTCGAACTTCTTGGAAGCTACATAAAGCAAAAGGGCTCCGACTATGCCGATAGCCCCTAACGAAATAACGGCAATTAAAATCATTATATTTAATCTTTGAGTTTTTTAAGATTGAAAACAAATCGTTTTTTCAACTTATCCCGTAACACATACAATACTATATAATAAGGTATAAGGACCAGCACACCAAACGCTCCGCTGGCGGTTTCTTCCCATCCCGCAGATACGCCCGCTACAACGGCTATCAGCATCAGGATAACCGGCACAGCAAACGCCCAAAGGACAGCTTCCATACCCATCGAACTTTGCCCGATGATAACAACCGCCTCTCCGGGATGATAGTCCCCCGAAGCGTCCTCTATCTCGACCAGTTTCTCTTTCTTGTCAGACAGAGTACACGCCGACTTCGCATGGCATCCGGCACAAGCCGAATACTGCGTTATCCGAACAAAGACCCGATTCGTATCGACCCGTTCAACAATCCCCGGATGTAGTACATTTTTGTGCATAGTTGTAAACTCGACTTTGCAAAATTCGAAGGCAAAAGTAAATATTATTTGTGAATGAGCCAATAATAAAAGGAGAAAATAAAAGGGAAAACAACCGTTCTTTTCTATTCACTTTTTTATGCCTACCTTTGGATAAAAAGCATGGGACGTTTTGTTCCGTTCATGCCGCCCTTTTCCTCCAAAGGATGCGTGCGTTTTTATCCCTATTCACGAGAACAATACACGAAGTAAAGGTTGTTACGGGAACATTACAACTTAATTCCGCTTTCCTGACTTCCGCTGATCACATTCCCTAACTTGATTTTCTTCTTCAAATTCTTCCGGAAAGTATATCGAATAAGGATCCACGGCACCCATGACCTGTTTTGCATTTTAGAAGAAGAGAACGAGCGGTAATTATCACTATAAGTCATCGTCTCCGTATGCATCGGGTCATGCATATATTGCAGGGCTGCCGAGATATAAAAGTCCGGCGTGATATAATACATCAGTTGGGCATACGAGTAGCTCGGCATGTGATAAGTCGTTTTCGACACGGCGGTATAGTCATAGTTTTGATAATCTACGGTACAATCGATCGCCCATTTTTTATATTTGGCAAAGAAGCCTCCGCCACAACTAAAGGACTTATGCGCATCTTGTCCTTCGAAATAATAAACGTCATGGAAAGCATAACCATATAGTCTGCCCCAATTCCCTAAACGATAACTGACGCTGCCTCCGGCCGAAAGGTTTTTATAACGGCCATTATTCCGATAAGTACTAATGTAAATATCATTCTCGCTATATCCGTAAGGTTCGATATTATCGGTGAAAATCGAATATTGTACAGATGGCGTAAGATATAATCCTTTCCAATTAAACGTATAAGAACTGCTCAGTCTATGTGATTGTTCCGGTAATAGGTTGGGGTTACCGCGCGTTATGACCAGCGAATCGGTTGAAGTATTATAGGGGTTGAGTTGCCCGATTGCCGGGGCATTATTTGTCAATGTATAGTTGAACTGCCAAGAATTGTTGTCGTTTATGGCATACGTACCGCTGACTGCCACGCGCGGCTTTACGTAATCAGCAGATTCATCCCCGGCTTTCAGCCAAATGCCTTCAACACCAGTCGAGAGCATGTAATAGAATTTGTTTACTTTTCCGCTATACGCTCCGTAAAGATATTCGCTCCATTCGCGGTGTTTGAAAACCGGATATCCGCTGCTTATCTGATCGATTTTATCGTTTAGATAACGTGTCTCGCTGCCGATGTTCAAACTGTTGGTTGCCGTAAGGTCCCAGCTATAATCGATGTTTAACGTTCCGGAAAGGCGTTGGTTATCGAATTTGTAAATATTCTGATACAACCAATCCGTATAATCTTCGTTACGATCGCCCTCATTGATATTCCAGTTTTTATTGAAAGCGAATGTCGTTTCTAATTTTTGTTTCTCATTGAAATCATGTTTATGGTATAATGTAGCCGTCAATAAGTTTGATTTATCCAGATTGTTTGCAACATAATTAAAGGGCCGGTCCGTATCATTGTTTTGCAACAGGCCGTTCCCGTTTGATTTGGAAGTTTCATACCTGTTCTCTGCATAGATATGAAATGCCAGGTAATCTTTTTTCGTTGCCATCCACTTAAAGAGAAGTTCTCCCAAATAACTATGATTTTTGTTTTTACTTTGGCTGTCGCTCTGCTTGAAATAATTTTCGCCTTGTTGCCAATTTGTCAAATCGATATCGTTGCGATAGGTTCCATCGGCGGCTCCACGTCCATAAAACGAATATTTAGCATTTCCCACTTCGAAATAGATTGCCCCTATCGATTGCGTAGGCATATCATGGCGTGTCATTGTTTCGAAATAACGATAGGGAGCCCTTTTTTCTTTCAGCTTGATATTGACGATATGTTTCACTCCTGTACGCAGATAGCGAGCGTTGACTACATCCATTACTTTTTTTTTTTTAATGATTGTGGGTTCAATGTGATCTACACCGGTATTAACGGCAATACCATTGATTAAAATAAGCGGGGAAGAGCCGTCTGCCATAGTAATTTTCTTTTGTGCATTATTACTTATAATACTGGGTATTTCCTGCAAGGCTAAATAAGGGTCTCTTTTCTTTTTCGCCTCTTCCGAGAGGAAGAAACGCTGTCCGGTGGCAGTCCGTTCCACCCGGTCGTTTTGGTTCGCGGTAACTTCTACAACATCCAAGTCTACATTCATCTCTTTTTCCAACGTGAAGCTAAAAGAATGATGTCCTTCTATCTTCCGCTCTTTCTCTTCGATAGGGGTATAACCCATTGCCAGGATTTGCAACCCATAAACATCAGCAGGTATATCCCGGAAAACGAATTTCCCATCCTGATCTGTCAATGTCGCTGCAAAAAGAGTATCGGCTTTCAACAGAATAACCTGCGCTCCCGGTAATGTTTGGCTTTCCGAATCGCTGACTTTACCCGAAAATGTACTTTGCGCACAAAGAGAAAATATAGCCATAAAGAAAAACACAAAAGAAACCAATGCTTTCATACCCATATCATTTTAATCGTTACTTATTTTTATTTTCTATCGATATTTGCTTATATATACGATGGAGCGAGTGAAAAGGTTGCATATTTTGAACGGAAATCTTATTAAAAATATATTACAGAAATTTCACCCCATTTCTTTTTATAATGGATTAATACAAATAAGAGACAGGGCAATATCTCTGTAATATATTCTAAGGATTACTTAAACAGGAGTTTCTTCCGAAATCCCCAAAAAGGATATTTCTTCCATAACCCTTTACCTTGAAACAAATTCATCTTCTTTATGAAGATATAATCTATAATAGGCTCATAAACAAAGAAGATAAAACATAGCAATGCAATAACTACATTACTTTTCCTATCAATACCTAAATCTAAAAAACAGATTGAAAGCAATGCAATTGCCGCTACAGCTAATAATGCATAATATAAACGTCGCATATTAAATATTCTTAATTACACATGCGGCAGCCATAGCAGCCATAGTTTGTGGTAAAAATGCAGATTGAACGGAAAGTAATACACTTGCCCAACCATGATTAGAATAAGCATCAACTAAACACCCTGCTACACCATCCCCAACACTTCTTGTTACAACTTTCGGTAAAAATGCTGTAGTTGCTTCTCCTGTATCTTTTAATAAATTCAAGACAAATCCATCTTCCATTTCAATAACCTCAGAATATAAAACAAACAGTTTTTCTCCATTTTTGTAGAAAATAATAGGATAAAACGCAGAATAAAGCGAATTTGAGCATTCTCACTGACGGTCAGAGGGTTTGGCTT
>URGO01000074.1 GCA_900547435.1 uncultured Parabacteroides sp. | reverse complement strand
GTTTTGTTTCGTGTGCTGTTCCTTTATCTTTTGTGTCGTTCCCGTCCTTCCGAGATGCAATGACTTGTTCAATTATTACAACAGAAGGGTGCAGTGGTAGCTGTAACCGGAGATGGGACGAATGATGCTCCGGCCTTGAAAGCAGCTCAGGTAGGACTTTCAATGGGAGATGGTACTTCGGTAGCTAAAGAGGCCAGTGATATTACCATCCTGGATAATTCCTTCAGCAGCATTACTCGTGCGGTGATGTGGGGACGTTCGTTATATCGGAATATCCAACGATTCTTATTATTCCAGCTGACCATCAATGTAGCGGCTTGTCTAATTGTATTATTAGGCTCATTAATCGGCACGGAGTCTCCGCTGACCATCACGCAAATGTTGTGGGTTAATCTGATTATGGATACTTTTGCGGCCGGAGCATTGGCTTCGCTTCCCCCGAACGAGCGTGTGATGAATGACAAACCACGTCGTAGCGGTCCGGATGGCGATTTTATCATTACGCGTCCGATGGCTTATCGTATTTTCGGGGTCGGCGTTATTTTTGTGGCTATACTGATGGGATTGTTGTTGCATTTCCATGCATCCGAAGGATTGAGTGCGCATGATTTGTCTTGGTTCTTCTCTTTCTTCGTGATGCTTCAGTTCTGGAACATGTTTAACGCAAAGGCTTTCATGGAAGGTACATCTGCGTTTGCCCACTTGAAAGAGAGCAAGAGCTTCTTGTTTGTAGCAGTATTGATTTTGGTCGGCCAATATTTAATTGTTACATTCGGAGGACAGATGTTCAACGTGGTTCCGCTTTCCTGGAAAGATTGGGGCATCATTATCGGTTCTTCATCTTTTGTATTGTGGGTAGGTGAGATAGCGCGGTTGTTTAAAAAGTAATTTAGTAAGTTTTTTAAGTGGGTGTATCAAAATTGACATCTGAATATCATTTCGCATTTTGATATACCCCCTTAAAAAACTCAAAAACTCAAAAATATGGCATGTATATTAAATATTGAAACATCCACAAATGTTTGCTCTGTTGCATTGTCGTCTGATAGCGTGGTGCTATTTGAGAAAGTCTCTTATGAGGGGCAGGCACATGCGGCTTTATTAGGCGTTTATGTGGAAGAGGCTTTGAAAATAATGAAAGATAAAGGTCTGAATCTGGATGCCGTTGCGGTAAGTTCCGGTCCGGGTTCATATACAGGACTTCGTATCGGTGTATCTGTTGCCAAAGGCTTATGTTTTGGTTTAGGTATTCCTTTGATAAGCATTCACACTTTGGATCTATTGACATCAACGGTTATTCGGAAGCACCCGGTAAAGGATTCGCTTTATTGCGCCATGTTGGACGCCCGTCGGATGGAAGTTTATGCGGCTATTTACGATGCCGAACTGAATCCGGTACGTAAGGCAGGTGCGGACATTGTCACTGAAGAGACTTATGCGACATGGCTTAATCAAGGAAAGGTGTGCTTCTTCGGAAATGGTGCAGCCAAGTGTAGCCAAGTAATTACCTCGCCCAACGCTTTATTCATAGAGGATATTGACCCATTAGCAATCAATATGGTTGCATTGTCCGAGAAAGCATTTACGGAGAAAAAATTTGAAGACGTGGCTTACTTCGAACCCTTCTATCTGAAAGAGTTTCAGGCTACAATAGCCAAGAATAAGGTATTAGGTAGACATAATTAGTCATTGATAAAGGATTCAGATGCGTATCCGTTACGTTATACAGATAGCATTATTACTGGCCGTTTGGTGTCTCATGCTTATCCCGCAAGGAGGAGAATGGTACGCACAAACGGTTTATCCTATCCTATCTGGCGGATTATCCTATTTCTCTTCGCTTTTTCCATTCTCTTTAGGCGATTTGTTCATTTACGGAAGCATCATCGGATTATTGCTTTATGCTTTGATTACGTTTATTCATCGAAAAGGAATCCGGCGGATGCTTCGTCAAGAAATTGAGTATCTGGTATGGATTTATATTGGATTCTATTTGGCGTGGGGATTGAATTATTACAGAGATGATTTTTACACCCGGACTCATTTGCTTCACCCATCCTATTCGGAAGAACATTTCAAGAAGTTTCTTGTCAAATACACCGATTCGTTGAACGGAACCTATTGCCTACCGATCGCATTACCGACAAAGTTAGTCGATAAAGAAGTCAAGGCTGTTTATAGAGATCTGGCCGCGAAGTATAAATTAGTTCCTCCGCATGATTTCCAGCAAGCCAAGCAAATGTTGTTTTCCCCGTTGATGAGTGCAGTTGGCGTTTCGGGATATATCGGTCCGTTTTTCATCGAATACAATCTGAATAAAGATTTACTTCCGGTACAATACCCGGCAACTTATGCACACGAGTTGGCACATGTTTTAGGAATAGCCAATGAAGCGGAAGCTAATTTTTATAGTTATCAAGTCTGCATCCGTTCATCAGTACAAGAGATTCGTTTTTCCGGCTATTTTTCTTTGTTTCCTTATGTCCTGTCAAACGCACACCGATTCTTATCAATAGAAGATTATCAGATGTGGGTAGATAGTTTACGCCCGGAAATCAAGCAATTATATCAAGAAGAAATTGCCCATTGGCAAGCTTTTTATAATCCAACGATAGGCGAATGGCAGGATGTTCTTTATAATATGTATCTGAAAGGGAATCGAATTTCATCCGGAACCGCCAACTATTCGGAGGTGATTGCGTTAATTATGGCGGAAGAGACAGCAAGAAAATAAAAAAGTTGAAAGTTGAAAGCATTGTAACTTTCAATTTTCAACTTTCAGTTTTCAATTTTCAACTTAATAAGCTTTTTCCAATAACCAAGCGTCTTGGAAGTTGGGAGCATATTTAGCTTTGATAGCATCACGACTAGCAGCAGCATCCGCCTTGTCATCGAAGCTGGATACGATTACGCGCAACATGCCTTGCTCATTTTCTCCTAAAACGGCATGATACCCCTCATTTTGCATACGCTCTTTTAAAGAGTAAGCATTTGTCTTATTCTTGAAGCTACCAATAACCACGCTATAGCGTTTCAAGCGACTTGCGTCTTCACCTTCCGCAGCTGTGATACGTTCAGAACGGGTAGTAGTGCTTGTCGTTCTCGGTTTAGAAACCGGAGCAATTTCTTCCTCTTCATACGTTTCTTCGACAATTTCTTCGTCGGTTGTTACGGGAGCTGTAGTCTCCTTCTCTTTTGCTTGTTCGTAAGCTGCTTTGTAAGCACTCTGTTTGGGCTTACAAGAACCAAATGCTAATAAAAAGCAAGCAGTTGCGGCTAATAACCAAATTTTGTTCATGATTCCTTTCTATTTAAATTATATGTTCTTCTTCCTAAAGATGTGCAAAGATATAAATTAATTTAGTACTTTCGCACCTAAATATAAATATATTGTAATGACAATGAACAAAACATTAAGCACAATGATTATGGCGACATCCGTATTACTGGGCGCTTGTTCGCAATCAGAAGTAAAGGAATCGAATGTTGAAACACCTGTTCCGACTCCAATAATTGGCCGTTCGGATATGAAGATACCGGAAGGCAGGATGACGCCAGAAGCCCTCTGGGCAATGGGACGTATTGCCGGAATAAATGTTTCTCCGGATGGAAACAAGATTGTATATTCGGTAGGTTATTACAGTGTACCTGAGAATAAAAGTAATCGGGAAATCTTCGTGATGAACGCTGATGGTTCAGATAACCGGCAGATTACCCAAACTCCATTTTCTGAAAACGAAGCCAAATGGATTAAAAATGGTGCCAAGATTGCGTTTCTTTCTTCTGAAAACGGAACAAGCCAGCTTTGGGAAATGAATCCAGATGGAACCGAACGCCGGCAACTTTCTAATTATGATGGGAATATCGAAGGATTCTCTTTCTCGCCAGACGAAAAAAAAGTGCTTTTTATCGCACAAGTAAAAACGGTACCGAGTACAAAAGATAAGTATCCGGATTTGGACAAAACCACGGGTATTATCGTAACAGACCTAATGTATAAACATTGGGATGAATGGGTAACAACTGCTCCCCATCCTTTCGTGGCGGATTTTGATGGAGACAAAGTTGCTAATCCAATTGATATTATGGAGGGAGAACCTTATGAATCGCCCATGAAGCCTTTCGGAGGTATTGAGCAATTGGCTTGGAATACAACTTCAGATAAAGTAGCTTATACAAGCCGAAAAAAAGTAGGCAAGGATTATGCGCTCTCAACAAACTCTGACATTTATGTCTATGACCTGAACACCAAACAGACGGTAAATATCAGCGAAGGGATGATGGGATATGACACGAACCCACAATATTCTCCGGATGGAAAGAGTATCGCTTGGTTGAGTATGGAACGAGATGGGTATGAATCAGACCAAAACCGCCTTATCGTAATGAATCTGGAAAGCGGAGAGAAAAAATTTGTCAGCAAAGATTTTGATTCGAGTGTGAACGAATTTTGCTGGAGCGCCGACTCGAATAGCATTTATTTTACCGGGGTTTGGCACGGCGAAATTCAGATTTATGCAGCTGATGTTCAAACATGTACTTTCCGGGCAATCACATCGGGTATGAATGACTATGCAGGAATTGGCCTGTTAGGTGATAAGCTAATAGCCATGCGCCATTCGATGAGTGCAGCTGATGAAATCTTTACGGTATCTCCGTCCACAGGTGAAGCTACACAACTTACCTACGAGAACAAATATTTGTATGACCAGATGGAAATGGGCAAGGTAGAAGGTCGCTGGATGAAAACAACCGATGGTAAACAGATGCTGACTTGGATTATCTATCCACCTCATTTTGACCCAAACAAAAAATATCCTACCTTATTATATTGTGAAGGCGGACCGCAAAGTCCTGTTAGCCAATTTTGGTCTTACCGGTGGAATTTCCAGATTATGGCAGCACACGATTATATTATCGTGGCGCCAAATCGTCGCGGTTTACCCGGATTCGGTAAGGAATGGAATGAGGAGATCAGCGGAGATTATGGCGGACAATGTATGAAAGATTATTTCACGGCTATAGATGAATTTTCCAAAGAGCCATTTGTAGACAAAGACCGATTGGGATGTGTAGGAGCCAGCTTCGGGGGATTCTCGGTTTATTGGCTTGCTGGTCATCATAACGGACGCTTCAAGGCTTTCATAGCCCACGATGGTATCTTTAATATGGAAATGCAATATTTGGAAACAGAAGAAATGTGGTTTGCCAACTGGGATATGGGTGGCGCTTATTGGGACAAGCAAAACAAGACGGCTCAACGCACCTTTGCTAATTCACCTCATCGTTTTGTCGATAAATGGGATACGCCAATTCTCTGTATCCATGGAGAAAAGGATTATCGGATTCTCGCTAATCAAGGTATGGCAGCTTTCAATGCAGCTATATTAAGAGGTATTCCGGCTGAATTACTAATTTATCCGGACGAAAACCACTGGGTATTGCAGCCTCAAAATGGGGTGCTTTGGCAACGCACCTTCTTCGAATGGTTGGATAAATGGTTGAAGAAATAAAAGGATGACAAAAAAATAAAAAACGAGATACATATTATGGAACAAAAAAATACACCTGTCGATTATAAGACAGCACAAGAAGTAATAGAAAGTTATCATTTGCCCGACTTTGGCAAAGCCACAATTCGTGAGGTTGTAGCAATAGCTACAGAATTGGAACAACGTACGGGCACTGAATTTATCCATATGGAAATGGGTGTTCCCGGATTGAAGCCTGCCGAAGTGGGTGTAAAGGCGGAAATTGCCGCATTGGAACAGGGAGTTGCTTCCATTTATCCGAATATCAACGGACTACCGGAATTAAAGAAACAAGCATCACGTTTTGTCAAGGCATTTATCGATGTAGATGTTTCTCCAGAAGGATGCGTGCCGGTTACCGGTTCAATGCAAGGTACTTTCGCATCATTTATGGTAAGTTGCCAATGTACAGAGGGAAAAGATACAATTCTTTTTATAGACCCTGGATTCCCGGTGCAAAAACAACAAATAACGGTTATGGGATATCGTTACGCTTCATTTGATGTCTATGAATACCGGGGTGAGAAATTGCGTGGAATCTTGGAAGAGTTCTTAAGCAAAGGCAATATTGCAGCGTTGATTTATTCGAATCCGAATAACCCGGCCTGGTTCTGTCTAAGTGAAGAAGAACTACAGATTGTAGCGGAAGTGGCCAACAAGTATGATGTAATAGTTATTGAGGATTTGGCTTATTTTGCCATGGATTTTCGGAAAGATTTAAGCAAACCATTCGAGCCACCATTCCAACCTACAATTGCACGCTATACCGATAATTATATTATGCAAATTTCCGGATCGAAAGCCTTTAGTTATGCAGGACAACGTATCGGGGTCACGGTAATTTCCGATAAGCTTTATCATCGGGCTTATCCGGGATTGACCAAACGTTATGGTGGAGGAACATTCGGAACAGTTTATGTTCATCGTGTCCTGTATGCGCTCTCATCTGGGACAAGCCATTCAGCGCAATACGCTTTGGCTGCTATGTTTAAGGCTGCTGCTGATGGAACGTTCGACTTCGTCTCGGAAATTCGCGAATATGGGCGAAGAGCAGAGAAACTGAAGAAAATATTTACCAATCATGGCTTCCGGATTGTGTATGATCACGATTTGGATAAACCGATAGCAGACGGATTCTATTTCACTATCACTTATCCGGGGATGACCGGAGGCGAACTGATGAAAGAGTTGATGTACTATGGAGTCAGCGCAATTTCGCTTAGTACGACCGGAAGCAAACAAGAGGGACTTCGTGCTTGCACCTCGTTTATCAAGGACAACCAATATACGCTATTGGATGAACGCTTGAAGCTCTTCGAGGAAAATTTAAACAAGCACTAAGTTCGTGAGTCCGCTATATATTTTAGGGGAGCTTTTATTTATCATTCTTTTTTTATTACTAAATTTGCAAAACGAACAAAAAGAGATAAAAAAGAAGTTGAATGATTGAGCGAATATATATCCTTGAGACAGTCGATCCGGTTATCTTCTATGGCGTGAACAATAGCAATATGCAATTGGTCAAAACGCTGTTCCCCAAGCTTCGTATTGTTGCCCGAGGCAATGTAATGAAAGTGATAGGAGATGAAGAAGAATCGGAACTGTTCCTGAAAAAGATTCGTGAGATAGAAAAATATTGCGAAGAGTATAACGCGCTGAGCGAAGAGGTTATCTTGGACATCATCAAAGGAAAGACTCCAATGGTGGTCAAACAGGAAAATCTGATTATCCATGGTATGAATGGGAAGCCGATCACGGCCCGGACCGAAAATCAGCAATTGCTGGTGAAAGCATTCGAGAAGAATGATTTGGTGTTTGCCACCGGTCCAGCCGGTTCCGGAAAAACCTTTATCGCCATAGCTCTTGCGGTAAAAGCATTGAAAAACAAGCTGGAAAGAAAAATTATCCTGAGTCGTCCTGCGGTCGAAGCTGGAGAAAAATTAGGCTTCCTTCCCGGTGAGATGAAAGATAAGTTAGATCCTTATTTACAACCGCTATATGATGCTTTACAGGATATGATTCCAGCTTTGAAGCTGAAAGAGTATATGGAGAATAATGTGATTCAAATTGCTCCGTTAGCGTTTATGCGCGGAAGAACATTGAATGATGCAGTAATCATTCTGGATGAGGCACAAAATACAACTACCCATCAAATAAAGATGTTCCTGACCCGCTTGGGATTAAACGCAAAAATGATTGTAACCGGCGATATGACCCAGATTGATCTTCCCGCTTCCGTTACTTCCGGATTAAAAGAAGCGATGAATATTTTGAAAGGTGTAGAAGGTATCGGATGGGTAGAATTCAATAAAAAGGATATTGTCCGCCATAAATTAGTACAGCGCATAGTCGAGGCATACGACCATTTCGACAAGGCGAAAACGAAGAATTAAGATATTGATTAAAAATTTTTAATAGCAAACAAAGATATGGCTTTAGTAAAAACAGATTTTCATTTTCCCGGACAAAAGAGTGTATATCATGGGAAAGTACGCGATGTGTATAGTGTAAACGATGATGTATTGGTCATGGTTGCGACCGATCGTATTTCGGCTTTCGATGTCATATTGCCGGAGGGGATTCCTTATAAGGGACAGATGTTGAACCAGATTGCAGCAAAGTTCCTGGATGCTACGACAGATATTTGTCCGAACTGGAAACTGGCTACGCCCGATCCTATGGTTACGGTAGGCGTGCGTTGTGAGGGCTTTCCGGTTGAGATGATTGTACGTGGTTATTTGTGCGGTAGCGCTTGGCGTGCTTATAAGAATGGTGTGCGTGAAATATGCGGGGTAAAACTTCCGGAAGGAATGCGTGAGAACCAGCGTTTCCCAGAACCGATTATCACCCCTACTACGAAAGCGGAGATAGGCGAGCATGACCAGGACATCTCAAAAGAGGAAATCTTGGCACGTGGCCTAGCTACACCGGAAGAATATGCTTTACTGGAGAAATATACGTTAGCTTTGTTTAAGCGAGGAACCGAAATCGCTGAAAAACGAGGTCTTATCTTAGTCGATACAAAATATGAATTTGGTAAGCATAATGGGCAAATCTATCTGATGGATGAAATCCATACACCGGATTCTTCTCGCTATTTCTATTTGGAAGGCTACGAGGAACGCTTTGAAAAAGGCGAACCACAAAAACAACTCTCGAAAGAGTTTGTACGTGAGTGGTTGATGGATAACGGATTCCAAGGAAAAGAAGGGCAGAAAGTGCCTGAAATGACTCCAGAAATCGTTACAAGCATCAGCAACCGTTATATCGAACTTTATGAGCATATCACCGGTGAAACATTCGTAAAAGAGGAGACCGAGAACATTGCTCAGCGGATCGAAAAGAATGTAACAACATATCTATTAAGTTTATAAGTTTATGAGTTGAGAAGTTGAGTTTAAACTTTTCAACTCAAAAAACTAAAAGAAACTAAAAAATATGGGCTACGGTTCAGAAAAGATTCTACCTTATAATAAAGAGGAGCATAAAGGGATTCAAGTTAGACGTATGTTTGATGCAATAGCGGAGAAATATGACTTGCTGAACCATACACTCTCATTTGGCTTCGACAAAGGATGGCGCAGGAAAGGCATAAATTACTTGCGCCCCTTCATGCCGAAGCAAATTTTAGATATTGCAACCGGCACAGGCGATTTGGCTATCTCGATGCAAAAAGAGTTAAATGCCAATCGAATTATAGGTGCAGATATCTCGGAAGGAATGATGGATATAGGCCGGCGGAAAGTGGCTGAAGCTAGACTGGACACCTACATTACTTTTGAATATCAGGATTGCACGGAATTGACTTATGCAGATGATACATTTGACGCTGTAACCGCCGCTTTTGGAGTGCGAAACTTCGAGGATATAGAACGCGGCCTGTCGGAAATGTATCGCGTGATGAAACCCGGAGGACATTTGATGGTGCTTGAATTGTCTACACCGGAACACTTCCCGATGAAGCAGTTGTATGGTCTTTATTCAAAGATCGTCATTCCTAATGTCGGGCGGTTTATCTCAAAAGAAAAAGCGGCATACAGCTATTTGCCAGCTTCAATAAAAGTAGTTCCGCAGGGAAAGACTATGACCGATTTGCTGACTCGCATCGGATACAAAGAAGCGAAAGCACGTACTTTCACTTTCGGAATCTGCTCTCTTTATACAGCAACAAAATAATTAAGGAGTTTAAACAGTTATGCAAAAGTATGGTTTGATAGGCTATCCGTTGGGACATTCTTTCTCCCGCAATTTCTTCAATCAGAAATTTGAAGCGGAAAACATTGACGCGCAATACATTAATTTTGAAATCCCGACAATCAAGGAGCTAAAGAACGTTTTGAAAGAAAATCACGAACTGCACGGATTGAACGTGACGATTCCTTACAAGGAACAAGTCATTCCTTATTTGGATGATTTAGACGATGACGCGCGCCAGATCGGGGCAGTAAATGTCATCAAATTTGCGAAAGGCCGTTTCGGAAAAACGAAGCTGGTTGGCTATAATTCGGATGTCATCGGTTTTAAAGAGTCTATCGAGCCATTGTTAAATAAATCGCACGCATATGCCTTGATTTTAGGTACAGGCGGAGCCTCCAAAGCCGTTTTTCATGGATTGAGACAATTGGGCATCGAGCCGACTTTCGTGTCTCGTACCAAGAAAGAGAACAACCTTACTTACGAGGAACTGACTCCGGAAATCATAGAAAAACATACAGTTATCGTAAATACAACTCCCCTGGGTATGTTCCCGAATGTAAACGAATGTCCACATATTCCATATGAATTGTTGACTCCGGTACATCTTTTGTATGATTTGCTCTACAATCCGGATGAAACCCTATTTATGAAAAAGGGAAAAGAGCAGGGCGCAACGGTCAAAAATGGCCTTGAAATGCTTCTTCTTCAAGCTTTTGCCGCATGGGATATTTGGCAAAGATAATTCTCTCATCCAGCTTCTAAAAAATATCGGGTATTCTCGCCAATGCGAATACCCGATATTTCTTAGACTTATATTGACAACCTTTGAATCATGGGTGATGAATCATGAATGATGAATTTATCTTCTAAACCGACTACTATATTCAAAGTTTTTGCTTACCTTTGGGCGGCAAATGAGGAAGTGAGTTGATTAGTTTATAAATTTGTGAATTTGTAAGTTAAAACTCAACAATGACTTATAAGCAAAAAACATAAACTAAAACTCATAAACCAAAGAACTAAAAAACTAAAAACTAAAAATAATATGGCAAAATTCAGAGGCGCCGTTGTAGTGAATACAGAGCGGTGTAAAGGCTGTAACCTTTGCGTAGTAGCCTGTCCTTCGGATGTATTGGAACTGCACCCTCGGGAAGTCAACAACAAAGGCTATCATTTTGTGTATATGAAATCGCCCGACAATTGCATCGGATGCGCAAGTTGCGGATTAGTTTGTCCGGACGGATGTTTAACCATCTATAAAAAGAAAATAGACTGATATGGCTGAAGAAATAAAACTGATGAAAGGCAAAGCGGCTATTGCCCATGCTGCTATTCGTTATGGCGCGGACGGATATTTCGGCTATCCGATTACACCACAATCCGAAGTATTGGAAACATTGATGGCAGAAATGCCTTGGGAAACAACGGGGATGGTAGTATTACAAGCCGAAAGCGAAGTGGCTTCTATCAATATGATATATGGAGGTGCTGGTACCGGGAAACGGGTAATGACTTCTTCATCTAGCCCTGGTGTCAGCTTAATGCAGGAAGGCGTTTCTTACCTTGCCGGAGCCGAATTACCCTGCCTGATTGTTAATGTGATGCGCGGAGGCCCCGGATTAGGGACTATCCAACCCAGCCAGGCCGACTACTTCCAGACGGTGAAAGGCGGAGGTCATGGCGATTACAGATTGATTACATTGGCTCCTTCATCGGTTCAGGAAATGGCCGATTTCGTAGGCTTAGGATTCGACCTTGCGTTCAAATACCGCAATCCAGCTATCATTCTGGCAGACGGTATCGTGGGACAAATGATGGAGAAAGTGCTTCTTCCTCCTTTCCATCCGCGCCGTACAGATGAGGAAATTGAAGCGGAATGTCCGTGGGCTGCCCGCGGAAAGAAAAGCACCCGCAAACCGAATATCATTACTTCTTTGGAGCTTGACCCAGCCAGAATGGAGGAAAACAATATCCGCTTCCAAAAAAAATATCAAGAGATTGAAAAGAACGAAGTACGTTATGAAGAATTCCATTGCGAGGACGCTTCTTACTTGTTGGTTGCTTTCGGCTCATCAGCCCGCATCTGTCAAAAGGTGGTAGAGAACGCCCGTGCAGAAGGCATTAAACTCGGTCTGCTCCGCCCCATCACTTTATGGCCATTCCCGACAGATGCTATTGCTCAATATGCCAATCAGGTGAAAGGGATTCTTTCAGTAGAATTGAACGCTGGGCAGATGGTAGAGGATATCCGGTTAGCAGTAAAAGGAAAAGTCAAGGTGGAACATTTCGGCCGATTGGGCGGAATCGTTTTTACGCCGGACGAAGTACTGGAGGCTCTTAAAGAATTGATAATTGAAAATTAAAAGTTAGAAATTACTAACGACTAAATTATGATTCGTGGAAGTAAATCGGACGGAATATTGACCATGCTATTTATGTTGCTGGCCATAGCTACAGTGGTATGCTTTTTCATTCCTTCAGTGGAGAGAAGCACCACGCTGACCATAGGCGGCATAGCTATCGGTATCCGGATTATACAATATATACTGAGATTTTTTAATTAAAAAAAGGATTGATTATGGAAACAAATGAAATCATAAATCCCGAAAACTTGGTTTATACAAAACCCAAGTTGATGAACGACAATCCAATGCACTATTGCCCGGGATGCAGCCACGGTGTAATCCATAAACTGATTGCCGAAGTAATTGAGGAGATGGGCATGGAAGAAAACACGATTGGTGTTTCTCCTGTAGGATGTGCCGTCTTTGCTTATAACTTTATAGATATTGATTGGGAAGAGGCAGCCCACGGACGTGCTCCAGCCATCGCTACTGCTATCAAACGGTTGAACCCATCGAAAATGGTCTTTACCTATCAAGGGGACGGGGACCTGGCGGCTATCGGTACTGCCGAAACTATCCATGCGGCAAACAGAGGTGAGAATATCGTGATTATCTTCGTAAACAATGCTATTTACGGAATGACCGGAGGACAAATGGCTCCAACTACATTGGAAGGTATGAAAACCTCTACTTGCCCTTACGGACGTGATGTGGCTCTGAACGGGTATCCGTTGAAGATTGGGAACCTGCTGGCTCAATTGGAAGGGACTTGTTTGGTAACACGTCAAAGCGTGCAAAATGCGGCTGCTGTACGAAAAGCAAAGAAGATGCTGCGCAAAGCGTTTGAGAACTCGATGGCCGGAAAAGGTACATCAATCGTAGAGTTTGTCTCAACCTGCTCGTCCGGATGGAAAATGAGTCCAGAACGCGCTTATAAATGGATGGAAGAAAATATGTTCCCGTTCTATCCACTGGGTGATTTAAAGAATGTAGAATAACAAAAACGTTCAAAAAAGAAATGAAACACGAGATTATTATTGCCGGATTCGGCGGACAAGGTGTTTTGTCAATGGGAAAAATTCTTGCCTACTCCGGACTGATGGAAGGAAAGGAAGTAACGTGGATGCCTTCTTATGGCCCTGAACAACGAGGCGGAACGGCTAATGTTACTGTTATTCTAAGTGACGAGCCTATCAGTTCTCCTATCCTAAACGAATATGATATCGCCATCATCTTGAATCAACCTTCGTTGGATAAATTCGAGAACAAGGTGAAACCGGGTGGAATATTAATTTATGACGGATATGGAATCCATACTGAAATCAAACGGAAGGATATCCAAGTGTATCGCGTAGATGCTATGGATGCTGCGGCCGAAATGCAGAACGCCAAAGCGTTTAATATGCTTATTTTAGGTGGATTGCTAAAAGTGGCTCCTATGGTCAAGATGGAAAACGTGTTGTTAGGATTGAAGAAATCTTTGCCACAACGCCATCACAACCTGATTCCGATGAACGAGGCTGCTATTTTGAAAGGGATGGAGATTATCCAGAAAGTGTCTTTGTGCCAATGAAACAAGGACTGTATTTACTCATACTATTATTTATACCGATAAGTCTCTTTGCCCAAGTCCGTCCGGGAGGGGGCAAAGGAGGCTTTTCACTTTCCAGCCTGTCAAAAGGAAACACGGCCTTAGCCGATAGTCTGCTTGTAAAAGACAGCACGGATCTGAAAAATAGGCGGGTCACGGCTTATCAATTGACCCCTTTACTGGGTGACGCCTATATTGCCCCAATGGATACGGACCGGCTGAATACGGCTAACAATACCCTGGTGGAAGGGAAAGGACTGGCTATCGGCTATCTGGCTAACTTAGGCTCTCCTGCCCAGACTCGCATTTTCTCCGAACGGAAAGAGGCACGTGATTTCATGTTCGCGGATGCGTATGATTATTATCTTACGACACCAGAAAATGCCAAGTTCTATGACACCAAACTTCCTTTTACCGATATCATGTACACTACGGCTGGAGGAAGCACCAACCGAGAAGAGCAGTTAAAAGGTACACTGGCCTTGAACATCGGAAAGAGAATCAATATCGGAGGAGATTTCGATTATATCTACGGGCGTGGTTTCTATTCTTCTAACGGAAATAAGTTACTCAGTTACCGTATCTTCGGAAGTTATCGTTCAGACCGATATGAATTGAATGCCTTTGCCGGTAATTATAATTTTGTAACTCACGAAAACGGAGGGTTGAGCGATGACACCTATCTGACCGACCCGGACAATCATGAGGAGGGAAGAAGACAACCTACCGCCAAGGATTTTCCAGTACTTTATACTGATGTGTTCAATCGCATCCGGGGAAAACAACTCTTCCTGACACACCGGTATAATTTAGGATTCACCAAAACCTTGGAGGAAACAGACGAGGAAGGCTATGCCAAAGAGGTGTTCGTACCCGTTTCCAGCATTATCCATACCTTCCAATATGAAGACCATAAACGCCGTTTCATTTCTGAAGGAAACAGCTATGCGATAGATACATTATTCAACAACGGACAACCGCTCAACAATGATAAGACCCTGAATGATGTCTACTACTCGTGGAGTATGAAGAATACATTCGCCTTATCTTTACGGGAAGGATTCCAAAACTGGGCTAAGTTCGGACTGACAGCTTTCATTGACCTCGAAAAACGCCGATACCGGATGCAAAACGCAAAAAGTGCGGAAGGCAATATGCCCATTGTAGGCGAAAATGTTATTTCACGTCCTGTTTTTACAGCTGGAGGTGGGACCATCACGTATGATGAGTTTTCAACATTCATCGGTGCTGAGCTATACAAACGCATGGGAAAGCTCCTGACCTATAATGCGCGAGGAGAATTGTGTGTCATCGGAGATGATGTG
>URGO01000073.1 GCA_900547435.1 uncultured Parabacteroides sp. | reverse complement strand
GAAGGAGGGTATGACGCGATTGTCAACGAGATTGTTCGCCTCCAGCCTGATTTTGTTACCTTTAGCGAGGTGCGTAATTACCATAACACCAACTTTACTGCTCGCTTGACGGCCTCTTTGAAAGAGAAAGGCTTGGATTACTATTCTTTATATAGCTATGATTCCGGTCTGTTGAGCAAATATCCGATAACCGACTCCGTTACGGTTTATCCCGAAAAGGATGATCATGGGAGTATTTATAAGATGGTTACTTCTGTTCATGGCAAACGGGCCGCTATTTATACGGCTCATTTGGATTACCTGAATGATGCTTATTATAATGTACGCGGGTATGACGGATCAACTTGGGAAGAGATTCCTCTGCCTACTAACGTTGAGGAGGTGCTGAAAGTAAATGATGCTTCATTGAGAGATGATGCTATCCGTCTTTTTATAGCAGATGCCCGGATAGAAAGAGAGCAAGGAAGTATCGTTATTTTGGGAGGGGATTTCAATGAGCCTTCGCATTTGGACTGGACGGAAGAGACGAAGGATCTTTATGCACATAACGGATTGGTTATTCCTTGGACGGTAACGACGCTTTTGGAAGAAGCGGGTTATGTGGATACATATCGTTCGTTGTATCCTGACCCAGTTACTCATCCGGGCATTACTTTCCCGGACAATAATCCGGATAAGGAGATAAATCAACTTACCTGGACGCCCAAATCGGATGAGCGTGAACGTATCGACTATATATTTTATGCTCCGCAAGAAGGGTTGACCCTGAAAGATGCTATTATCTTCGGACATGAAGGTAGTATCGCTTATAGTCAGCGGGTACCGAACGAGACACAAGATAAATTCCTCCTCCCTCTTGGTGTTTGGCCTACCGACCATAAAGGCTTGCTGGCTACGTTTGAGGTGGAATAATGAATGATCCTCACGAACAAATTTCTGGCTTAACGGATAGACATAAAGTAATTCCAATAAAGTCAGAAAATGTCGGTTATTTGGAAAGAAATATTGGTTATTTCTGGAAAAATAACCGATATTTTTTGCTTTTCTTTTGATTTTATTCTTGAGATTCCTAATTTTGTCGCAATTCCTATAAGAATCAGCGGGTTTTTATGGGAAAGATATGATGAGTTGAAGCATTTACGATATTATTCCAAAGGAAAAATCGCCAATTTTTACAAGACTGGAATAATAGACAATGAATGCTTGCACTCTTGCTGTACACTTTTTTGTAAGGAAGAAGTATATCTGACAGCATAGAGTGCGGGCTGTTGTTTTATTATCGGTCTTGGGGCGTTTGGCGATGCCTTCCTTTGATAATAAACAACTTGCTCGCACTTTTTTGTTTTCTTATAAAGGTTGGTTAAGTGGTGTAAATGCAAGATAAAGATTATTTTATAAACCATTAATACAAACAGTTATGAGAAAAATTTCTACATGGATTTTATCGTTGTTATTGTTTCCAATGACAATGTACGGACAGACTTGGTCAGGTGAAGGAACTGCATCTTCCCCGTATCAGATTTCTTCTGCAGCTGATTTGCAGGCCTTGGCAGATGAGGTAAAGAATGGCACCGACTTTTCCGGCGAATATTTTGCGGTACAACAAGATATAAGCGGGATATCTTCGGTTATTGGTTCGGTAGAAACTCCTTTTAATGGGATATTTGATGGCAATAACCATACCCTTACCGTTAATATTTCGGCTTCCGAGTATATAGGATTGTTTGGCTATATCCAGGATGCAACAATAAAACGGGTGAAGCTGGCCGGAATTGTAAATGGAGATAGTGATGCCGATGGCGGGCATGGTGGATTGGTGGGCTATTCCAAGAATGGAATCGTTGAAAATTGCCATAATTCTGCTACGTTGAATTGTGCTTATAAACGGAACGGAGGAATTGTTGGGTATAATGAATATGGGACGATTCGGTATTGTACAAATAGCGGTTCTGTTTTAGGTACGGTAGAGAGCGGAGATCGTACCGGGGGTATTTGCGGATATAATGAAGGCGGAACGATTATGAATTGCAGTAATTCCGGAAAAGTTTTTGGGGATGATGGTATTGGCGGAATCGTAGGGCAAAATTCAAATGGCGGTTCTGTGCGTAGTTGTAGTAATTCCGGTTCCGTGAGTGGTGATTTTAGTATAGGTGGTATCGTAGGAGAATTTTATTCTGAACCGTTCCGTGCCTCAACAACATCAGAAATTGTGTATGGATATAATGAAGGTGAGATAACCGGTTCCGATGGAGTTGCCGGAATTGTCGGAGAAGCCGATAATGGACTGATTCAGTTTTGCTATAATGTAGGCGCCATCACCTGTACGGATGATGAAGGAATTGCATATGGAATAGCTTATACTTATTCATCAACGACAATGCTCGAAAACTGCAATTACTTAAAAGGATCAGTTTCTGGTTCGGATGAAGGAGTATCTGCCGAAGATTTGGTAAAAGAGATGGCAACTATATTTACTCCGGAGAATGGTTGGGCTTCTGCACCAAGTTTAGGAGCAGACGGGGAAATTACATCTCCGACATTAGCCATGGAGAGTGAAGAGGAGGTACCTCCAACATCTATCGAAGAAATAACCGGAGTCCAAGTTTATGCCAAAGACGGCTCTATCTTCGTACAGACCCCTCAACAAGAGCAGGTGATGATTATTTCGATGAGCGGAACAATTATAAAGAACGAATCGCAAATCGGATTGAAACAATACACCGGATTGCGACAGGGTATTTATATCATCTGTATAGGTGAGGAAAGGGTTAAAGTCGTAATATAATTCGAGAGGATAAAGCTCCAGCTGACAAGGCTTATGCCCAATAGCCTTGCCTCTGGGGCTTTGTCATTTGGGAAACACAAAATCTTACGTCTCTACAAGCCTTGGCTAATGGGCTTCCAGCCAATTCTTTCCTTCTCCGCAATCAGCTATTAACGGGACACGAAGTTCTACCACATGTTCCATGCAATTCAGGACAATTTCTTTTACTTTATCTATCTCATCCGGATATACATTGAAGTTCAATTCGTCATGTACTTGTAGAATCATGCGACTCTTTAGCTTTTCTGTTTCGAAACGCTGATGAATTTGAATCATAGCCAATTTGATGATATCCGCGGCACTTCCTTGAATCGGTGCGTTAATGGCATTTCGTTCGGCATATCCACGGACAATGGCATTGTGCGAATTGATGTCCGGCAGGAACCGTTTGCGTTTGAATATCGTTTCCACATATCCCTGTTCTTTGGCCACGCGGATGCTTTCGTCCATGTAAGCCCGTATTTGGGGATAGGTCTGGAAATATCCCTCGATTAATTCCTTGGCTTCGGTACGCGGGATATTCAGGCGTTCCGCCAAGCCAAAGGTCGAGATACCATAAATAATTCCGAAATTGGCCGTTTTCGCTTTTCGGCGCATATCCGAAGTGACCTCTTGGATGGGTACATTATAAATCTTGGAGGCCGTAGCGGCATGGATATCCTCCCCGCTACAAAACGCATCGACCATGTGTTTGTCTCCGCTCAGATGTGCCATGATGCGAAGTTCGATTTGCGAATAATCGGCCGAGAAGAAAATACAATCTTGGTCAGCTATAAACGCTTTTCGGATTTCACGTCCCAATTCGTCTCTTACCGGGATATTTTGCAGGTTCGGGTTCGTAGAGCTCAACCTTCCGGTGGCTGTAACCGCCTGATTATAGGAAGTATGCACTTTCCCTGTATCCGGATGAATCAATATCGGAAGAGCATCGATATAGGTACTTAGCAACTTCTTTACGCCTCGGAATTCCAGGAGTTTACCGACTATCGGATGCTTATTGCGGAGCTTTTCCAGGATATCCTCGCTGGTGCTATAACTTCCTTTCTTCGTTTTCTTGGCTTTCTCGTCCAACTTCAGTTTATCGAACAAGACTTCGCCTACCTGTGCCGGAGAATTGATGTTGAATGCTTGTCCCGCCAACGCATGAATCTCCTCTTCCAGTAGAACTAATTGCTTGCTTAGCTCGTTGGATGATTGCTTTAGAGCCTCCGTGTCCAGCTTTACGCCGGTAGCTTCCATCTCCGCAAGGACATAAATCAAGGGCATTTCCATTTTGTAAAACAAATCATCCAATCCCTCTTGATGCAGATTCGGTTCGAAGAAGTTTTTCAAACGAAGGGTTACATCCGCGTCTTCGGCCGCATATTCTTTAATTTTTTCCAATGGGACATTTCGCATGGAACCTTGTTTTTTCCCTTTCGGGCCAATCAGGTTCTCTATAGGCATGGGCTTATAATGCAGATAGGTTTCCGCCAGATAATCCATCCCGTGCCTTAATTCCGGATTCAGCAAATAGTGTGCCAGCATGGTGTCAAACAAAGGTCCGGAAACCTTCACACCATATTTGCGGAGAGCCAAGATATCGAACTTGATGTTTTGCCCGATTTTCTGGATTTCCGGATTTTGCAATACCGGGGCGAACGGAGCAATCACTTCGATGGCCTTCTCTTTATCCGCCGGGACCGGTACATACCAGGCCTCTTGTTCGCGGATGGCAAAAGACATACCCACCAATCCGGACGTCAAAGGGTCAAGTCCGTCGGTTTCCGTATCAAAGGCAAACGATTTCCGGCCGGCCAACATACGGGATAGTTCCATCCGTTTCTCTTCCGTATCGACAAGGTGATAGGTATGCGGGGTGTGGGCCAGATCGGATAGGGAGGAAGAAGCCGTTTCTTCGGATAAATCGCTGGCAAACAAATCCAATTGGGGCGATTGGGGGGGAGTTCCGGGTGCTTGGGGGACATTTGAGGCAGGTTCTCCCTTCAATCGTTGGATGAAGTTCCGGAATTCCAAATCCGTATAGATGGAAATCAGGCGTTCTTTGTCCGGCTCTTTTCGTTCGCACAGAGAAGCATCAAACGTGATAGGCACATCGGTTTTGATGGTGGCTAAGAATTTCGAGAAAGTTATCTGTTCTTTATTCTCCTCAACCTTTTTCTTTTGCGCACCTTTCAGTTTATCCGTGTTGGCCAACAGGTTTTCGATAGAGCCGAATTCGGCCAGCAATTTCTGGGCGGTTTTTTCGCCTACGCCCGGGCATCCCGGAATGTTATCCGCGGTATCGCCCATCAACCCCAAAAGGTCGATGACCTGCTCGGTGGATTTCAGATTATATTTCTCCAGAACCTCCCGGACACCCAATACTTCATAATCACCTCCGAACTTCGGTCGGTACATATAAATATGGTCGGCCACCAATTGCCCGTAATCCTTGTCCGGTGTCATCATATACACCTCAAATCCTTGTCCGGCGGCTTGCCGGGCAATTGTCCCGATGACATCATCCGCCTCGTAATGCGGCACTTCCAGGAGTGGAATGTTATATCCCCGGATAATCTCTTTGATGATGGGGACAGATTGGCGGATGACTTCGGGCGTCTCTTCGCGCTGGGCTTTGTATTGTTCGAAAGCCTCATGGCGGAAGGTCGGGCCGGACGGGTCGAACGCTACCGCAAGGTGTGTGGGCTGTTCGCGTTTCAACACATCTTCCAGCGAATTGATGAATCCGAAAATGGCCGAAGTGTTTTGCCCTTTCGAGTTGATTCTCGGATTTTTTATAAAAGCATAATACGAACGATAAATCAATGCGTATGCGTCTATCAGGAATAATTTCATTGCTTTGTCCTATTTTTATACTAACAATTTGGGGTAAATGTACAAAAAAAGTCGCTTACTCAGAAGCTGTTTTGAATTTATTCCAGATTTTTCCGAAGAAATTCAAAACAGCTTCTCAATACTTTTTGTTACTTTTGCATAGCATTTAAAGAATTATGACTGAAAGAAACAAAATAGAAGAACCGGTGGCCGGAGAATTTGCCCGCTTCAACGAAGAGTTTGAGTCCTCCTTGCGAAGCGGAACGGGTCTTTTGCAGGCGGCTATCGACCAGATACTGGGTGCGACCGGTAAGCATATCCGCCCTTTGTTGGTGTTGTTATCGGCCAAGGCTTGTGGCACTATTACCGAAAGTACGATTAACTCGGCCGTGTTTCTGGAATTATTGCATACAGCTACGCTGATACATGATGATGTTATTGACGAGACCAGGCAACGACGCGGAGTGCCTTCTTTGAATGCGATATTTGATAATCGTGTGGCCATCCTGACCGGCGATTATATCTTGTCTACGGCACTGATCCGTTCCATCCAGACGGGCGATTTGCGGATAGTGGGCATCGTCTCCAACTTGGGGCGCGACCTTTCGGAGGGAGAAATCAAGCAGATGGAAACGGCTGATGAGAGTATCCTGGATGAGGATTGTTATTTGCAGGTGATTTATAAGAAAACCGCAACGTTGCTTTCGGCTTGTACGACTATTGGGGCAATCTCGGCCGGGGCGGGCGATGCGCAAATCGGGATAATGCGCCGGTTTGGTGAGCTTATCGGGTATGCCTTCCAAATCAAGGATGATATTTTCGATTACTTCAAGGAATCCCATATCGGAAAGCCTACCGGAAATGATATCCGCGAGGGTAAAGTTACGCTCCCTCTTTTGTTTGCTTTGCAACACGGGGGCGAGGAGGCGGAGGCGTATCGCCGGATTATCCTTGCCAAGGACTTTACGGATGAGCAGGTCGAACGCCTTATCGACTTCGCAAAGGCGAACGGGGGAATCGAATATGCGGAACGGCGGATGATGGATTACCATGACAAAGCCATCGAAGCGCTTGACCCATTACCGGATTCTGCGGCTAAAAAGGCACTTGTCGATTTGGCGGATTATATTGTGTATCGGGAAAAGTAAATAGTCAGGAAATGGCATTCTAAACTTACGTTTTGCAACATTTCTCCGATTTATGCTGACGGGCATTTCTCTCAAATCTTTCCAAATAGGACGGAATAAGGGGGATTTCCATTCGTTTATACCGGGTTTCGGGCAGATTTATGCCTATCTTTCTCTCCAAAGTATGGGCTCTTTTGGGGCAAAGATGCCTATGTTTCCCGAAATTGCTCGGCATCTTTTGGGGGGAATGTCCCTTATTTTTCCGGGAATAATGGTTCTTAGGGTGAGAAAGCCTTTTATTTCCCTTGTATATAGCCTCCAATTCGTCTAAAAGGAAGATTTTTCCGAACCAAGAAATGCTTTGATAAGCGGATAATACCCTGTGGGTTATCTTCAAAAACCGGCTTTTTAACTCGTTGAGAAGGGCATCTCCGGAAAAAATCTGTACACCGGGTCGAAAAACGGGCGTATTTCGAGGGATAATTTGACGTTTTGTCATATTGTCAAATTGAGTGGATTCCCCGAAATCTTCCTTGTGCGATTTTAAAGCTTAAATTTTCATTATCCCACAAATTATTGTACCTTTGAAGCCAAATAAAAATCAGACAAAACCCAATGGCTATGAAAAAGTATTGGTTTATCTTATTGGCAGGAGTTGTTTTTCCCCTTTTTGCGGGAGAAAACCTGCGTGTGCCGGATATTCGTGCATTAGGAATGGGCGGGAATGGCGTTACGCTCTCATCGGTTTACAATCCGGCTTTACTCGAATTTTCCCCACAAAGTATGGTCCGGCTGGAATACTTCAACCGGTATGCCTTGAAAGAGTTAGGGACGGTTAACGGGAGCATCCAGTATCCCAACCGGTTCTTATCGGCGGCTCTTTATCTCTCTTCCTTCGGATATGACCAGTACCGGCAAAACAGGGTGCGGATGGCATTGGCAAAGAGGTTGAATCCGCATTGGTCGGTAGGTGTCGCTTTTCAATATACTTGGATTCAATCCGAGCTTTATACCGAGACTCCGGCACGTTTGTCCACGGATATCGGGATGGTTTATTCTCCTATTGATAAATTGTTGATAGGTATTTCGGTAAGCGATTTGCCTTCCGTGCGAATAGCTTCTAAAGATATAGAAATAAAAGAGTTAACTACATACGAAATTCAAACGGGTTTTAACTATGAAATTATAAACAACTTGTTGATAACGGCATTTGTTTCTTGGAATGAGATGCATCAGGTCAGAGGCGGTTTCGGTATGGAGTATGTGGCTTGGGAACGGTTTCAGGTGCGGGCTGGTGTGCAGACCAGTCCCTTTCTTCCTTGCTTGGGGGCGGGTTTCAAATGGAAACGGTTTGGAATGGATGCGGTAGCCCTTTGGCATCCGGTATTGGGAATCAGTTCAGGGGTAGGATTGTCTTATTTATTGTAAAGCATAACTATGAAAATAGGGTTCATAATCTTGTTCATTTCTTTGTTTATAACGTGTTATTCTGCTTATTCTCAAGATATTATTGCGGTTGATAAGTGGAAAGAATATGTAGAGGATTTGTCTGATGAATCCTTGGATGAGGCGCGTTTGGAAACGCTTTATGCGGATTTGTCTTATCTGTCCGAACATCCGATGGATTTGAATGAGGCGACCCACGAGCAACTCGGTCGGCTTCCATTCCTTTCCGATAGGCAAATCGAGCAGATACTTCGGTATCGGAAACGGGTGGAGAGGTTGGTTTCCCTATATGAACTGAAAGGAGTTCCGGAGCTGGATTTCCAAACCATCCAACTGGTATTGCCATTTGTCTATGTGGGTGAAAAAAGTGTTGATAAGATTCCGCTTACGGTTAAGAACTTGTTGAAATATGGAAGTAATGAATTGTTGTTCAGGTATGACCAATGTTTTCAACAGAAGAAGGGATATGGTTCATATCCGGATTCGGTCTTGCAAGAATATCCGAACCGGAAATACTTGGGCGAGCCTTTTTATGCCTCGATCCGTTATTCCTATAATTTCGAAGATTACCTGCAAGCCGGATTCGTGGCCGAGAAAGATCCCGGCGAACCTTTTTGGTCTGAAAAACATAAAGGGTTTGATTATTATTCTTTTCATCTGTTATTGAAGGAACAGGGTGTGTTGAAAACCTTGGCGATAGGCGATTATAAGGCTTCGTTCGGGCAAGGATTGGTGATGAGCAATGATTTCTCGCCTAGCCGGTCGGCGTTGGTTTCGCAAGCCGAGAGGCGGAATAATGGTTTTCGTAGGCATTATTCGACGAATGAACAGGATTTTTTCCGGGGTGTAGCTACGACTCTGACCTGGAAGGATTGGGACGCGAGTCTTTTTTATTCGTATCGGAAACTGGATGGGGCGGTCGAGAATGATACATTCCCCACGATAAAAACTGATGGTGTGCATCGCCTGCCCCGCGATTGGGAGAAAAGGAGGCGGGTGAAGATGCAAACCTTGGGAGGGAATATCCGTTTCGCCAAACCGAATTTCCATATCGGGTTGACCGCCCTGCATTATTCTTTTGGGGGATTGACTATTTATCCACAAGACCGCCCCTATAATCGTTTTGCTTTCAGGGGGAAAAGCAATTTCAACATAGGTGTGGATTATATGTTGAAAAGTCGGTGGGGAAAGTTCTATGGGGAAACGGCTATTTCGAAAAATGGAGCGATGGCCACTCTGAATGCCCTCCGGCTTACTCCGGTTTCTTACCTTTCTTTATTGGCTTTATACCGATATTATGACCGGCGTTACCAGGCTTTTTTCGGGAATGCTTTTGCGCAAAACTCGTCCGTCCAGAATGAACAGGGCATTTATTTGGGATTCCAATGGACTCCTTTTGGGTATTGGAAGATTTCCGCCTATGCGGATTTCTATCGTTTCCCGTGGTTGAAGTACCAGGTGGATTATCCTTCCATGGGACGGGAATATATGGCGCAATTGGATTATGCCTGGAATGCTTCTTTCTCCACCTATCTTCGTTATAAATGCAAGGAAAAGGATGAAGACGGGAAGCAACATCGTTTGCGTTGGCAAGCCTCCTACGTATTAGCTTCGGCCTGGCATCTGCGTACTTCGGCGGATGGAATATTGTCGGATTATGGGGGAGATAAGCAAAAAGGGTGTTCCGTGTCTCAAAGCATTGGTTGGAAACCCTCCGCGGTTCCTTTCCAATTCGATACCCATGTGGCTTGGTTCTCGACCGATGGCTATGCCTCCCGGATCAGTTCTTACGAGAAAAATATTCTTTATGCCTTTTATATGCCTTCTTTTTATGGGAAAGGGATTCGCCTGGCGTTTACATTCCGTTGGGATATCAACCGGCATCTCTCCTTATCGGCCAAGCTTGGACATACCTATTATGCGGATAGGGATAAAATAGGAACGGATACGGAAGAGATAGATGGAAACCAGAAAACCGATTTATCTGCCCTGTTGAGATGGAAATTCTGAAGGAATAAAGTATCTTTGCAGGGATTAAGGAGACCGGTTGAAATGTGCGATAGTATGATTCCGTTACTTGGCAATTAAATTGTTGCTTATTTATGTTGGTAAATCAATAAAATAGATACCTTTGCATCTAATATAATGAATTTGTAAAAATGGCTAAAAATAAACTTGTAATTCCATTTCTGAAATGGGTTGGAGGAAAAAGGCAACTTATACCAGAAATAAAAAAAAGGTTACCCAAAGGGTTATTAAATCACCCATACTATGAACCATTCATAGGAGGGGGAGCTTTGTTTTTTGAATTACAGCCTAGGCAAGCTGTTATAAGTGATTATAATGAGGAACTAATAAATGTTTATAAGATTATCAAAGAAAGTCCCAATGAACTTATTGAAGATTTAAAAAAACACGAAAATACAGCAGAGTATTTTTATGAAATTCGATCTGTTGATAGACAGCCTCTTTTTAATCACCTTACCAATATTGAAAGAGCGTCACGAATTATATACCTTAATAAAACTTGTTATAACGGATTATATAGGGTGAATAATGCAGGAGAATTTAATTCTCCATTTGGAAAATATAAAAATCCTAATATTGTTAATGAACCTGTAATTAGAGCAGTAAGCAAATATTTAAATTCAGCTCAAATTCAGATATTAAATGGAGATTATGAAGCTATACTAAAAAATATACCGACAAACTCATTTGTGTACTTGGATCCGCCATACCATCCTATTTCGGAGAGTTCTAATTTTACAGGATACGTACAAGGAGGATGGGATGAAAAAGATCAACTTAGGCTAAGAAACGTTTGTAATGCATTGAATGACAAAGGAGTTAAGTTCCTTTTATCCAATTCTTCTTCTGATTTTATCAAAGATATTTATTCTGATTATAATATTCATGTAGTACAAGCGAATCGTGCTGTAAATTCAGATTCCTCTAAGAGAGGGCAGGTTGATGAATTTTTAATTAGTAACTATGAATAAAACTAAAAACGATATAGCATGGGAAAAAATTTTTGAGAAGTATTGTATTTTAGACAAACTTGCAAAAAATGAGCGAGTATCGATCTCTTCAATGGAGATCAATCAATTTCGAGAGGCTCGTTTAATGACTAAGTTTGATCATCGTTCTCAACTTCCTAAATTATTTGTAGATAATAAGTTATCAATATTGCCGACTTCTAGAGGAACATATGAGATCGGTACATTTGAAACATTTTGTGATTTTGATAAAGAAGATGTCGAAATAACTTCTATTGATTTTCCTACTTTTTTGGAGAGTATAGATTATAAAGATATTACAAGTGAATCAATTGCAATAAATTGTGCTTTTGTTTCCCAAATACTGCATGATTTTACAGGTGAAGAAAATTTACTACCAACTGTTTGTGGGCGAATGGGATCTTCTTCGTTTGATTTTAAAATTACTTCAGGGGAAAATACTTTTAAAATAAATGTAGAAAATTCTCAAATAGAAATAGATGGAGGATATGAAGGCGATAATTCTCTAAATTTAATTGAGGCAAAAAATTATATTTCTGATGATTTTTTGATACGACAATTATATTATCCATATAGATTATGGAGTAATAAAATTACAAAACGTGTCCGTCCAATTTTTCTTACATACTCAAATGGAATTTTTCATTTGAGAGAATATGAATTTACTACGCCAGAATTATATAATTCTATTCGCTTATTGCAACATAAAAAGTATGCAGTCCAAGAAGGAACAATTAATATTGAGAACATACAAAACATTTTAGATAATACTCAAGTAATTGAAGAGCCTGAATTACCATTTCCGCAAGCTGATAATTTTGAACGAGTAATCAATCTTTGTGAATTATTGAAACAAAGAGGGTTTATCAGTAAAGATAATATTACCTATAATTATGACTTTGATCATAGACAAACAGATTATTATTCAAATGCGGCAAAATATTTAGGGTTAATAAAAGTTGTTCGTGAAAATCAACAAATAGGATGTACTTTAACTCAAAATGGTTTTCGTATATTTAACTTACCTATTGTGGATCGGCAATTAGAATTTGTTAAACTTATATTGGTACATGCTGCATTTAGAAATACTTTGAAGTTATATTTCGATAATGGAAATGTTCCCACAAAGGATGAAGTAGTTGAAATTATGAAAAATGCTAGACTGCATAATATTGATTCAGATCAAACGTATAAAAGAAGGGCATCAACCATAATTTCGTGGATAAATTGGATTTTAGGGTTAATCGAGTAAATGAATAAATATTCTATAAATTCTTAATCGTCTGTTTTTATGTACATTAGTGCAAGAATGCAATATTATACTTAAAGGGATAAAATATAAAATAAAGGAAAGATGAGTACAATTCTTTTTGATAAAATCGTTTATGGACCGATTCATAGCCGGCGTTTGGGCGTCTCTTTGGGCGTTAATCTTTTTCCGGCGGATGGTAAGTTGTGTACATTCAATTGTATTTATTGCGAATGTGGTTTCAATGAAGATCATCGTACCCGCACACCGATGCCACGTCGGGAAGAGGTGAAAGAACAATTGACCAAGAAGCTGGACGAGATGCGTGCGGATGGACTTGTACCGGATGTGATTACCTTTGCGGGAAATGGCGAGCCTACTCTTCACCCGGACTTCGCCGGAATTATTGAGGATACGATTGCAATCCGTGATCAGCATTGCCCTTCGGCCAAGATTGCGGTCCTTTCTAATTCGACTATGTTGGACAAGGAGCCGGTATTCCAGGCTTTATGTAAGGTGGACGATAATATCATGAAGTTGGATTCCGTATTGGATAGCCGTATTCGTCAGATAGATAATCCGAATCAGCCCGGATTTTGTTTTGAGAAGCTATTGAAGAACTTATGCCGGTTTGAAGGGAATCTGATTATCCAGACGATGTTCCTTCGGGGCGAGCGCGATGGGGTTAAGGTAGATAACACCACCGAAGAGGAAATATCCGGCTGGCTGGAGGCCCTGAAGCAGATTCGTCCGAAGCAGGTCATGATTTATACCATCGATCGGGAGACTCCTTTGAAGACCTTATATAAGGTATCTAAGGAAGATTTGGATGCTATAGCCCAACGGGCACGCGAAGCCGGATTCCAGGTGTCGGTGTCTTATTAATCGGATTGCTTGCATTCTTCGGGTAACATGGCGAGAGCCTTGTTTTCGTTGGCTTCCATGATTTCCCGTTCGCCCGGGCCTTTATCGTTGATGCCGCACAAGTGTAGGATGCCATGAATGATGGTCCGGTGCAATTCTTCGTTATAATCGGTATGGAATGTCTCGGAATTGCTCTTGACGGTATCTAAGCTGATGAAAAGATCTCCGGAGATTTTATTGCCTTCCGTATAATCGAAAGTAATAATATCGGTATAATAATCATGTTGCAGGTATTGCCGGTTTACTTCCAATATCTTTGCATCGGAACAAAAGATATAACTGATGTCTCCGGCTTTCTTCCCGTAGGTCTCCGCAACGGCTCTTACCCAAGAGCTGATTGCCCTTTTATGAATAGGAGGAAGTTCGATGTCTTCCGCGTAAAATGCGATTGCCATGTGCTTCTGTTTTTTTATTTTCCGACAAAGGTACACAACAAATACAAATAATTTTTATCTTTGCTCAAAATAGAAAGAGAAAATGAAAAGATTTGTATGGTTAACCCTATGGTTGTTCTGCTTTTGCACACTGAGTGTGTGGGCGGCTGATTATCGTTTTGAGCGGAATATCCCTTATCGTTCTGCTTCGTTGAATGCGTATGCTGACTCGATGTGCCGGTTGGATGTGGCTTATCCGGAAGGCGCAAAGGATGCTCCGGTAGTAGTTTGGTTTCATGGAGGCGGATTGACCGGTGGAAGCCGGGAGATTCCGGAACCGCTCCTGAAAGATGGATTAATCATTGTGGGGGTGGAATATCGCCTTTCTCCGAAAGCTACCACTCCGGAGATGCTGGATGATGCGGCCGCGTCTGTGGCTTGGGCTATGGATAATATCTCCCGATATGGCGGAAGTGTGGACAAGATTTACCTTTCGGGGCATTCGGCCGGAGGGTATCTGATTGATATGGTAGGTTTGGACAAAAGTTTATTGGCTAAATATGGAAAAGATGCGGATAGTTTGGCCGGATTGATTCCCTTCAGCGGACAGGTTATTACTCATTTTGAGACACGAAACCAGATGGGAATGTCCGCCTTGCAACCTCTTATCGACAAAACCGCTCCGCTTTATCACGTGCGTAAGGATTGCCCTCCGATTTTGATTATTTCCGGAGATCGGGAAAAGGAATTGTATGGACGCTATGAAGAAACTGCTTATTTTTGGCGTTTGTTTAAATTGGTGGGACATCCCGATGTTACTCTTTACGAATTGGATGGTTTTGATCATGGCAATATGCGCGACCCTGCTTTTCCGTTATTGCTTCGCTTTATTAAAGAGCATGAAGGGAAGTGATTAGCAAAAAGCTATTTAACCATTGATGTAACCGACTGATAGTCAAGGTTGATAAAAAATCTTCTAAAAAAAGACGCAAAAACATTTGGAGGGGAGAGAAAAAGTATCTACCTTTGCACCCGCAATCGAGAGAGATGGCGGTCAAAGCGGTAGTGAGAAGATGTTCCGGATGCGGCCGGTGAGGTTGGGAAGCCCAAGCGAAACCCGAAGGCATCCGAGAAAAAAAGAAAAAAACTTCCGAAAAAATTTGGAGGTAAAGATAAAAAAGCATTACCTTTGCGCCACGTTTTCGAAAGAAAGAAGA
>URGO01000072.1 GCA_900547435.1 uncultured Parabacteroides sp. | reverse complement strand
TCAAGAAAGTTCAGTACAAACTCAATAGAAGGCCAAGAGAAAAACTACAATTTGATACTCCTAAATTGTGTTTTTTCTAAAATATTTCGTAATGTTGCATTTGCTGTTGGACTCTGCACCTAACTTAGTATTGCATTAAAAAACAAGTAATTTTTGACAGACATGGCAAAAATACTAATAAAATCAGCAAAACTCACGCCTTTCGGTGGGATTTTTTCAATCATGGAGCAGTTTGACTCGCTTTGCGGCGGCTTTTGTTATTATTTTGATTTCAATCTACTTTATCACTCAGAAGTGACCAAGTAAACAGCCGTTCACAAAAAATGACTAACCGATACTTCCGGAGCACCAAATCAGGATGTCCGGGAAGCCTTGGATCATTCAACCTATACCGCCCCCCACGACTAAACAAAAACTTCCTTACCAGCAATTTTGGATTCGTATCACGTCTTTTTATTGCTGACATACAACGGTGCCTCTGTTCTTTCGTGAGTTTATCCATATCTTTCAGATGTCATCAGATTCTTTCAAAGAAATCTTCGTAATCACCGTCTATTATTCTCCACATTCCATTCTTCCGGCCTCCTTCTCTGACAATGAACTTCATATCTGTCATTCTCTTGAGGTATTTACGCACCTGACGGTCAGAAACACCTATGTTCGCAGCCATTTCAGCAATTGTGATTCCTGGATTCGAGGAAATCAATTTGTATATTATCCTCTGCGCTTTTAGGAACTCTTTCCGGAACTTATTATCCTCTTTTAGGAACTCTTTCTCAGTTCCTTTATCTGCTTTTAGGAACTCTTTCCCATCAATTATACCGTCATTCCCATAATTCAAATTCCATAATGTCACATGAAACTCCGATGCATTTGACAGGAATTTAGGAGCATGAAAATTATGTAATCCCTCAAACCTCTTATAGGAATCAATTATCTTTTTCATTCCGCTGCCTCGCCGTTCCATTAGCCCCAATCGGCTAAAGAAATCAGCCAATAGCGGATTTCTTCTTTTGGATGGTACAGTAAGAGGATTCAACTGTTGAATAAGCCTGCCGTCCATCATTCCTCCGGGAGAGTATATTTCCAGTCTGTCATTATACATGTCAATATGAATTTCACTTCCCATCTGTAAGTAATCACGATGGATGATAGCATTCGCAATCGCTTCCGTCACCGCACGTTCAGGATAATCTGGAAGTTCTTCACGATAGTCGTTCTCTTTCCACCATTTCTTATGAGAGTTATTTCTCACAAAAGACACGGCATCCTGCAATTGGCCAATCACGCAACCTTCCAGTTCAACATCATCAATCGCTTCTCCTAAACCGCTGGTCATATCCAGACCATTCCAACGTGTGCAGAAAATGCGTGACTGCCGTACAGGTGATTCATCAGCCAATAACGCTCCGGCATTTGTCAGATTACCGTTTTCATCCACAATACCCCACGATACGAACTCACTATCATCAAACGAACGCTGTAGCCGTTTGTAATGGACGGATCTGAGTTTCGAAAAAGCCATGTCCTCAAATCTGTAATTGGACGGCAAGCTGTCGTAAGTGCGCCCGGATCCTTTCAAAACAAGGGCTTTCAATTGAATGCGGTCTGCTGTAACCGACTCGTTTCCTATGCGCACAAAGGCCAGTCGTTGTTTGTCTCCGATGTAGTAATATGGGGTTTCCTGCCCAGGATATACATGCAGCAATATGAGTTTCTTTCCATCGATTTCCTTGTACTCAAGATTGACTACAGGCACCGGATCAAGCTTGGTCTTTATCTCTTCGCTGATTTTCTCCGCATCGCTTTCTGCATCTGCCAGCCCGACTATCTGGTCATCATCACTGATACCGAATATCAATGTGCCGCCTTCACCATTGGCGAAAGCAGACACACTCTTAAGCCAGCTTTTAGGACGCTTGGTTTCGAGCATCTGTTTTTTGTCGTATACAGTAGTTTCACCGATTAATGATTTACTATCCAATATCATAATTAATCATGAATTAAAAAAACGTTTAGTGCCTTAGCTACATGTAAGCCTGAGGAGAAGCAAAGGTAATGTATTTTAGGCAAACAAAATCTGTTTTTGAGAAGAAGAACCGAAATTTAGACAAACCAACTATACTATAGCCCATAAAAACACCCACGCGACAAGCAAAAATTATTTGTTTGTCGCGTGGGTGTTTAATTATTTACCTGTCTAAAGGCTATTAATATTCTTCCTCGTTGAAGAAGAAATCCTCTTTACTTGGATAGTCTGGCCAGATATCTTCCATACATTCATAGATATCGCCTTCATCTTCTATTTCCTGCAAGTTTTCAATTACTTCTAACGGAGCTCCTGAACGCTGAGCATAGTCAATAAGCTCATCCTTTGTGGCAGGCCACGGTGCGTCTTCCAATTTTGAAGCTAATTCCAATGTCCAATACATAGTTTTTTTAGTATTAAAGATTACCCGAAGGGTAATCAAGGTTCAAATTTTTCCGCAAATGTATAATAATATTTTTTAGATACAAGTATAATCCCAAATAATTTCTTTGCCATTATTTTTCAGACACTCTTTACGTGCCAGAACAAACAGATAATCAGAGAGTCTGTTGATAAATATTAATACGGCATCTTCCACCTCGCTTTCCTCGGCCAGACTATAAATCCGGCGCTCGGCTCGCCGGCATACCGTTCGGCATACATGTGCCAAAGAAGCGGAACGGCATCCTCCCGGAAGGACAAAATGGTTCATCTTCGGCAGGTTTTCGTCTATCCGGTCTATTTCCTGCTCGATTTTCGTGATGCTTTCCGGTGTAACCTTGCTTTCGATGCGTAATTCGGTTGTTGTCTGGTCGGTGGCCAAATAAGAACCGATTGTAAAAAGTTTGTGCTGGACGAAAGAAAGAAAGTCCAGGTCCGGTTGTTCGTCCAACGAGGTCATCAGTAGTCCGATAAAAGAATTCAGTTCATCGATAGTACCATAACTTTCTATTCTTTGATGCACTTTTGATACGCGCCGTCCGCCTACCAGCGATGTGGTTCCTTTGTCGCCGGTCCGTGTATATATCATACTCTTTGCCATATTCCTTTTTTAGTTTTCAGATTTTCTCCATAAGGGTGCAAATATATAGGTTTTGTTTTAATAATAAAAGAGGATAAGTATGTATAATAAAGGTTCTTCTCTGCCTGATATCCTCTGATATCCCGCACTTATTTCCCCAAATATCCCGGGAAAGAATCGTCTAACAGCTGTGCAACTTGCGTCTAACAACTGTTAGACGCAACAGACACGGCCGTTAGACGCAAAGTGCACAGCTGTTAGACGAAAGGAAGGTCGGATAAAAAAGAGAGTTTTGTTCTTTTCGTGCGTAAAAACATCTTTAAATATTTGTTTAATTCAAAGGTTTTTTGTAATTTCGCGTCCGTTTTTTAAAAATTTAATGCCATGACAATGGAAGAATGGAGGCGAAATATTTTTCGCTATCATCGTACATACGAACAACAAATTTCTTTTTTGAAAAAGGATGGGATGTTAATCACTGATTATGCCCAAGTGTCGCATCATTTAAAGCATATAGGTTTAGGCGCATTGATGCCCTACTTGTGTTATTTTTGGCACAATGACCCGGAGGGGAAGTATTTGCGTTCTGTTTCTTGGAATTCGGTATATAGTCTTTATAAGTTTAACGATGATTTGAGGCTTTTGTTGCTTCAGGCAACGGGCAAGGTTGAGACTACTTTGTTGGAATTATTGGCATATTATTTGGAACAGAGCTATGGCTCTTATTGGCATTTGAAGCCTACTGTTTTTAAGTATGCTGAGAGTAATAAAGTTTATGAAGATATCTGGAACTTTGTGCAGAAGCGTAAAAAGAACGAGCACCATACATTCCAGGAAGCCAAAATAGGTATGTCTCTTGGGATGACATACCGGATTTATTCTCAATTGGAGAATCATAGTGTAAAAGAAATAATAGCCAGCGCGATGGGAATGCCTCCTGTGCAAGTCTTTTCTTCCAGTATATATGCGATTACGAATTTGAGGAATTGCTGCGCTCATCCGCAACGGATATGGAACAAAAGGTTTAACATAATCCCGGATGAATTTTATTATACTCTGACGCATACATGGTTGAATAATAATATGAAGGTCGATAGGAGAAGAATTTATTATCTCTTCTGCCTCTTAAATTATTTCATGCAGGTTATCGACCCTGATTTCGGTTTCGTGGAGAGGTTATGCGCTTTGCTGGAACAATACAAAGATGTCATTTCTTTCACGGAAATGGGATTTACTGACGATTGGAAAGAAGAGCCTATGTGGAAAATATGATTTTATTTGAAATATTTTCCGACATAGGGCAATTCGCGAAGCGGTAAATCGCGTCGGATGGTAATATACGCATATACGCCAAGCAAAGCGGTGCGGTAAAGCAAACGGAGCCATTCCGATTCGATCGGCGCATACATACCTATTATATATAGGAAAGCCGCGATCGAAAAGTAGGTGCCGGCGGATTTCAGGTCGTAGGCTATCGGGTATTTCTTTTGTCCGATAAAATAGGAGAGAAGCATCATAAGCAAATTGCATCCGAAAGACGCCCAAGCGCACGCCATATAGCCATATGTCGGGGCGAAGCATACGATAATCGCCACCGTGGCCGCGCATCCGATGATGGAGAAGTAAGCGCCCCACTGTGTTTGGTCGATGAGCTTATACCAGAAAGAGAGGTTGAAGTAGATGCCGAAGAAGAACTCGCCCAGCATTACGATGGGTACCACTTGCAATCCTTCGTAATACCGGCTTCCGACGAAATACTTGATGATGTCGATATAAAACATCACGCCGAGGAAGATAAAGAGCGAGAAGATAATGAAATACTTCATCGCTTCGGAGTAGGCCCGTGTGCTTCCCTCGCTTTTGTTTTTGGCAAAGATGAAGGGTTCATAAGCATAGCGGAAGGCTTGGATGAACATCACCATCACGACCGCTACCTTGAAACATGCTCCATAAATACCTAATTGGCGCATGGCCTCTACTTTATTGTCGAAAAGGAGCGGGAAAAGGATCTTATCCGCCGTTTGGTTGAAAATACCGGCAATGCCCAATATCAGAATCGGGAAGGAATACTTCAGGATTTCCTTTTGCAACGTCCAGTTCGGGCGGGATTGGAATCCCGGTTTCATTGAAGGAAGGAGGCAAAGGAGCGTCACGCCTGTGGTAATCACATTCGCCACAAACACATATCCCACGCCATAATCCGGACGGTAGAACCAGTCCACCGTACCCGGCATCCGTGCATGAAGGTAAGGGCAAATGAGCAAGAAGAAAATATTCAAGAAGATGTTGAGAAAGATATTCAGCATCTTAATTCCCGCAAAACGGTATGCCTGCCCGGCATAGCGAAGATAGGCAAACGGAATGCAACAAAAGGCATCAATGGCTGTTACGACCAGCATCATCCCTAAGAACTCCAACGGGGCGTGATATTCCAAAGCGGAAGCAATCGGGCGTAAGAAAAGCAATACAAGCAGGATAAACACTGATGCCAATCCGCCGACCCATGCCATGACCGTAGCATAGACGCGCATCGGCTCTGTCTCTTCCTTTTTATTAATAAAGCGGAAGAAGCCGGTCTCCATGCCGCACGTGAGGAGCACCAAAAGTAACGCTACCCAGCCATAGAGATTTGTAATGATACCGAAATCGCCCGTATCGACGAATACCCGCGTGTACATCGGGACCAATAGCCAGTTGAGGAATCGCCCGATGATACTGCTCAATCCATATATTGCGGTCTCTTTTGCCAACCGCTTCATGCCGTTTGCCATTTTTGTTGTAGTTGGTAGTTTGTAGTTGGTAGTTAGTAATTGGTAGGGAAAGTTATCAATTCTCCTAACTACCGACTACTTAAAATAAACTTCCTTGTCCGTCTCCCCAATCGTGTGTCCGTCCGAGGTGCTGGTATGCCAGTTCGGTGACTTCCCTTCCGCGCGGTGTTCGTTTCAGGAATCCCTCTTTGATGAGGAAAGGTTCATACACCTCTTCGAGCGTGCCGGGGTCTTCGCCCAATGCCGTGGCAATAGTGGTCAATCCGACCGGTCCGCCCTTGAACTTATCGATGAGGGTGGTTAATAATTTATTGTCTATTTGATCTAATCCGTATCGGTCGATATTCAACGCCTCGAGTGCATAACATGCAATCGCTTTATCCACCCGTCCGCTTCCTTTCACTTGGGCAAAATCGCGCACACGCCGGAGCAAGGCGTTGGCAATACGGGGCGTTCCGCGGCTTCGCGAGGCAATCTCCTTGGCCGCCTCCAATTCGCAATGCACATTCAGGATGTCCGCACTCCGGAGGACAATCCGCGTCAACGTCTCTACATCGTAATATTCCAAATGCAAGTTGATGCCGAAACGTGCCCGGAGCGGACTGGTCAGCAAACCGCTTCGCGTCGTAGCCCCTACCAACGTGAAAGGAGCCAAATCGATTTGGATGGAACGTGCGCTCGGTCCTTTATCAATCATGATGTCGATGCGGTAATCCTCCATAGCCGAGTAAAGATATTCCTCCACGACGGGACTCAGACGATGGATCTCGTCAATAAACAAGACATCGTTCTTATCCAGCGAAGTCAATACACCCGCCAGATCTCCCGGCTTATCCAACACCGGACCGGAGGTCACCTTAAATCCCACGCCCAGCTCGTTCGCAATGATGTTCGACAGGGTCGTTTTTCCTAATCCGGGAGGCCCATGAAGCAATACGTGGTCGAGAGCCTCCTTACGCATTCGTGCCGCCATGACGAATACCTTCAGGTTCTCGACCACCTTTGCCTGCCCACTAAAATCATGGAACGAAAGCGGGCGGAGTTTATTCTCATACTCGCGTTCGCTCGCCGATATTTGGGCATCTCTTATATCAAATTCGTCTTCCATTTCCTTGTTTTATTATCGACTTGCAAATGTACATAAAATTCCCTGTATCTACACCTAAAAATCATTTATCGCCGATATGTGATGGATTTATAGTTATAAAGAGATGGATTTATAACTATAAAGTGAAGGATTTATAACGATGAAAGGAAGATTTTGTGCCTATCTTTCTTTTTTATCTATCCTCGTTTCCGTGTGAAAGAATTTTTATTTACTTTTGTTACGAAGTTATCACTCCTCTACTTATGACTATTGCAGAATTTAAACAACTGCTGAACATTCCAGTAGAAGCTTCTCAAGAAGCCATACGATCTCGCTTTGCCTTGCTTGCTGAAGCCCTCTTTCGCGATTTCCAGATTGAAAAAGGAGGTGAAGTTTATGATTTCCTTGAAATCGAATTTTATTTTTGGAATGCAGTACATCAGGATGAAATCACTTATCGACGTCAATGCCCTGCTGGCATGTGGTATTTTCATTCTTCTGGCGTGGACATTTCGTTTGCCAGCGATAGCAATCGTTATGGTGGCATCCTGCTCCGTTCAGTTGTTCAAGTGGCTCCCGAACCGAAGGTCATTGCGGGCCCTCTTCGGCTTGTTAATCATCTTTTCGATTATTGGGATATGACAGGTAATGATACCTCCTTCCAACCACGCCTTGTGCTTAAGTTGCAACCGGATGCTTCTTGTTTTATAGAAACTGCTCCAAGAAAAATTCCTGATCCAAAGCAGAGTCAATTTTTTGCTGCATCTTATTGTTACTATGTCCGTTCGCGGCATAATTGCGATCAAGACTGGAAGAACGTCAATTCTCTTGGACGTTCCCAATATTATAAGGATAAACCTTGGTCCCGAAAAAATGAAACAGTATAAAACAAATGAATAACTATGCAATCTATTAATTTTGATGATTCAGGCTATCGCTGGCTTCTAAATCATCCCAATGCTATCGTTTATGATGGAGACCTCATTCTCGCCGGAATGCCAATACATTCTCTTCCTGAGGGCTTCATCGTCAATGGAAACCTTGACCTACACAATTCGAAAATTACAGAACTCTCACGTAATCTTGAGATAAGGGGATCTTTGGATTTAAGCGATTCAAACATATCAACGCTTCCATCTGGTCTTAGAGTGGAATTAAATCTTAATCTTAACAATACCCTTGTTACAACCCTTCCTCCAGATCTTTATGTTGGCTATAATCTATATATGTGTGGCTTACCTCTTACTGAGATTCCATCAACAATCACGGTTTTAGGTTCAATATATTTGAATGGGTCTCCAATCTCCAGTCTTCCGGAAGGATTGCGTATAGGTGAAAACCTATGGCTTAATAATGCTCCTAATATTACTAAGCTACCTGAGGACATATCTGTTGGTGGTTATATCTTCATTAAGGGAACTCCTCTTGCCAAAAAAGAAAAACGAAAAAGAATCTGTACAGATTCCAACAATAGGATCATACCTAAAGACGATGATCGGGAAATGGATTCAACGGTTGCTTACTCTTCCGCGAGCGAAAATTCTACTCCAAGTATTGATCCTTCAAAAATAAAACAGGCAGTTTATAATCGTATCGATTTCCCGTTACCCGAATCTACGTGGAACGCTATTGATGAGGCTTTTGGTGATTATTGGAATAACGTTTTGGGAATGGGCGGCGATATTTATTTTGACCAATTCTTTGATTTTATTAGCGACCGGTTGAAAGAGAAACATATCCTTCTGCTTCCGGACAATCTGGGTCAAGTCCTTACGATTATGTTTGATTTTATTGAAATGATTGGAGGATTTCTGGACGATCCGCGTTGTCCTAATTACGAACTCCGCGATAAAATTGTTCGTGTGCCTAATTCTTTCGCCCCAACCGACGGGAAAAAGAACGGCGAAGCTGAAAAGAATGACTTATCTTCATCAAAACTAAAGACAAAATGAGGTTCGTCCGAGAAATCATTTACTTCTCCGCCCTTCTTTGGGAACGTCATCCCAATACTTGTAAGTGTTTGACTGCCTTGCTGGAGAAGCATAACGTTTCTTTCAGCTTTTTGCAGGGTACACGTGACATTTGGTGCCGCGACTATATGCCCGTACAAACAGCTTCCGGGAAACTTGTGCAATTCCGTTACGATCCTTCCTACCTTCACGGCAAACCTGAATGGGAAGCCTCTCACACCAACCCGCGAGAGGTTTGTAATGCTAATGGAATTAAGCCCGACTTATTCTCCGATATTAATCTTGATGGTGGAAACGTCCTTCTCTATGCAGACCGTGCAGTTATTTCTGATCGCGTATTTGCGGAAAACCCGGATCGGGATAAACAATCTCTGATTGCAGAACTTGCTAATCTTCTTGAGGCTGAAATTATTATCATTCCTTCCCAAAAGGGAGATATGACAGGCCATGCCGATGGCCTGGTACGCTTCATTGACCGCAACACACTCCTTGGCAATGACCGTTCTATGGAATACAAATATTGGATAAAAGGTATCAACGCCGCCATGCACCGCCATGCCATGAACTATGAGGATGTACCATTCTTCCAAACATATAAAGATTCGAAGCATCCAGAACAGGCCATCGGCATTTATGTTAACTATCTGGAAGTTAACAATCTTATTATTCTTCCTGTTTTTGAAATTCTTGGAAATAAAGACAAGGAAGCCCTCGCTCGCATTCGTACGCTTTTTCCTGATCGCACGATTGTTCCCTTTAATTGTAATGACATCGCTTTAGAGGGAGGTTTGTTGAATTGCATCACTTGGACACTTCGAATTTAATATACCAGATGCTAAGAAGTTGTTTTGAATTTATTCGGAAAATGCTGGAATAAATCCAAAACAACTTCTAAATTTATTGGGGACAATATTGAGATTATTGCTGGATAAATATTTCCCTTTCCAACGTGACCGGACCGATTAATCCGGACTTTTGCAAAGCATCTTTTTCGGACCAGTTATTGCAAGGGATCCACGTTGTACGTTCCTCTTCCGGGAGCATACTATCTCCAATCAGGCGATTTTGCCAAGTGGTTACCACCTCGATTTCTACTTGATTATCTCCTTGTTTCATTAAATCTGAAACATTCACCCGATAGGGAGGTGTCCAGACTCCTCCGGCATATTGTCCGTTTATTTTTACTTTGGCCATGACACCTACGTTATTCAGGTTCAGATACAAATCTCCTTGAGGTATTTCTGGTAAGGAAAGCGTTGTTGCATAGGTAATTGTTCCGGAATAATAACGTATCAAGTCATTCTCATGTTTCGATAAATCGATTAATGAGGTGAATGTTTGTGTCTCCTTCGGCCCGCGTCGGGTATCTTTGAAGGAAACTTGCCAAGGTTGATCCAGCGTGATGAGAGTTTCCGGAGTCGGGAAGTTCAGTTCTATTGACTCTCCGGCCGGCTTGCTCGCACTCTTCCGGAATACCACAAAAGCACTTTCGTAAGGATAGAGCTTCATCGGCACGATAGTTCCGTTTTGGGTTTGTTTATAGGCGGATAAGGTACGCATCTTTCCGGAGATGGCATTCCATAATTCTGGTTGTTTGTTTTTTACACGAAATTCCGGAGATACCAAGATTTCCCGATTCTCCTGATTTGAAATGAAATAAATTTCCGCATCAGGAGTCGTGCGATGTCCGTACAATACCGGTGCATCGGTAGGTAAAGCGCAATCCGGAGTACACTGGATATAAGCTAATGCCTCTTCCATATTCATACCTTGTAATAAAGTACCTTTTCCAACCTGTATGGCTTTAGTCTCTTTTCCATCCAAACCTTTCCAAAGTTCGGAGGCCAATGCCTTGACCTCCTGGTCTGCTTTGCCATAATCCGCGCCACTGGGCGAACGTTCCGGAGCCGGACCTAATACAACTGCCCCATCTTCAATCAATTGCTTGATTTTCTTCAATAATTCCGGACGCATGGTTTTCAGTTCCGGTAAAACCAATATCCGGTATTGGGTACCATGAGGCAAAGTCAATAGGCCATCCTTCACAAACATATCTCGTTCAATGACTTCCGCATTGATATAATCGTACTGATACCCTTTGGGTAATTCCGGATTCGTGATGCCGGTCATCTTCGGGGCATCTTCCCCGATAAAATAGGCCACATCCGCCACATTCAGGCCTTGTTGCAACATGAAATTCACTCGTTTCAGGTAGATGGTGAACAAGTCCATTTGCGAGAACCAGGTATTCAAGCGGTTAAACTCACTACTGAACCAAGCATTGATGCCGGGGACACGCTCGTCCGTAGGTTGCTGGATATATAAATGTAAAAGCGTATTGTTGATTCCTTCCGAGAAGAAGCGATCTCCGCGTTGTTTCATTTGTGCCGGATAGCACTCGTAGGGCCGTCCTCCACTAGTAAAGGACTCCGCGGATATGCGGGTTTTCCCATAAATATGTCCACATGAGGAGGCCGCACGGTTCTCGATATTTCCCAAATCCCCGAAGCTCCAGAACTCTCCTCCGATTTCATCCGATTGCCCGCCATATTGGAGGAACTCGCCGGGGAATCCCCAATGCCCGTAGCACTCCAACCACGTTTTTAATCCGTATTTATGGCTCACGTCACGCAATCCGCCCACATAGTCATACGCCACACGATCGGCCACCAGTCGACGCATATCCCATAAGAAACGGTCCGAACGGTCCTGGCTCTCTACTACATACCCCTGATAAACCGGCAAGAAAGGCAAAGCATCATAGCCATATCGCTCTTTGAAGGACTCCAGGAAATCATCCGTAAAGTTCTGACCGCCGGTTTCATAACTATCCTGTATCACCATCTTCCAGCATTTCCGGTCGGCCTCCGGAATGCGCCGGATAATCTCGCCCATATATGCCTCAAAATGCGCTTCGACATGTTCCCGGCTCATCTTATCTACCTCCAGACCAGTAGCTTCCGGGTCGGCCGGAGCATTCGTAACTCCCGTAGGACGCATTCCCATGCGCATGACAATCCAATCTCCTTCCGGAGCATCCCATTCCAAACGTTCGTTTTTCAGACACGTAGAGATATCCATAATCTTATCTTGAGGTATCGCCAAAGAAGAATCATCCAGCACGGGTTGGTCTCGCCATTGGTATTCGTGCCAATAGGGAAGCGGAGTTTGGAACATCTTTGCCAAACTCTTTTCCGGATAGCGTTCTACCTTCGGAGTTGGGGACAATTTCACCTCCGTCAATTCGTTCCCGGCTACATTCGGCTCCAGCTCCAGGCGGAATGCCTTTCCTTCCGTGGCCGGTACCGATATGACCACCGGAGCATAAGGTTCAAAGCCTACATTCAATGCTGCATTGGAACGGTCTATTTCAAACTCCGTCAATAGGCGATAGTCTCCATCCGATTTGGCATAAAGTTTGGCCTTCGTCCGAATCGGTTTTTGGGAAGGATAGATAAGAATACTTCGCAAAGTGAATGATTCGGGCGAGGTAATATCAATATGAGCCGGTTGGTCCAATTTCTGAGGAAATCTGACCTTTCCGGATGATAAGGTCTTTTCCGAAGAGGGAGCCGGGAAAGCGATGACCTTTACGTCCTGGAAGTCATCCCCCGGTTTGGGTAGGTCAATGCTGATCTTTTGTCCGCCTTTGACCTGTTTCTTTACCGATGCCAGATAACGCATCGCCTGATTGTCCTTAATCCACGGACCGCCCGACTGGCTCCATCCCGGTGAGTTGAAAAGTCCTACTTCGATATCCAACTCTGTGGCTTTCTTTAAAGTAGCGTGTAGGATTTTCCACCATTCATCGCTATAAAATTGAATGGTCCGATAGGGCGTCTTTATTCCTTGACTCCCGATGAATCCGATAAATACGCGATTGATTCCGGCCTCTTTCATGGCTTGCAAATCCTTTATCGCGCCCTCTTCCGAGATGTTCCCATCAATCCAGTACCAATACGCCGAGGTCTGGACCTGTTCGGTCGGGTCGATAAATCCCTTTTCCAGAGAATTGTCCGCCCGGTTTGTTTGGCACCCCGAACAAATTGTGCCTAAAGCTAAGCAAAGTGCTATTTTCAAAAAAGTCTTTCTCATGGGTCTTTCATTTAGCTTATTAAATGCTTCAAAGGTAAGGATTCCCGACTTATCGTTCCTTTTCTTTTTTGATTTTATTCTTATTAGAAATGATTTTTTGTACCCTCCCGGATCTTCCGGGAAATTCATGCCTATGTTCGTTTCCGTTTATGCCTATGTTCATCGGCGTTCATGCCTATGTTTTCTTCCGTTCATGCCTAACTTTCTTCAGGAATGATGAAAACGGACATCAAGTGTTCGGAATCGGACACTTTGTTTTGATGCTATATTTGAGAATCAAATACTTACGGTTTTGGCACGACTTTTGCTTTTTATCCGGCAAAAGAAATAAAAACGCACATGGATAGAGAGATTTCACAAGAAGTACGTCGGCGTGAACGACGAAAGCAATGGATTCGTTACGGAGCAATCCCTTGCGTGGCTTTAGTGGTTATTGGCGGAATCATCCGTTTTATGCAACCCAGTTTGCAAGAAAAAGATTTGATCCTCTCAACGGTAGATAAGGGGAGTATCGACATATCGGTCAGTGCTTCGGGCAAGGTGGTCCCGGCTTTCGAGGAGATTATCAACTCGCCCATCAACTCCCGTATCTTGGAAATTTATAAGAAGGGGGGGGATTCGGTAGATGTCGGTACGCCTATCTTGAAATTGGATTTGCTCAGTGCTGAGACTGATTATAAGAACCAGTTGGACGAGGTGCAGATGAGTGAATTGAAATTGGAGCAGCTCCGCATCCAGAACCGGAGCAAATTATCGGAAATGGAGATGCAACTTAAGGTCTCGCGCATGGAGTTGAACCGGAAAGAGGTGGAGCTTCGCAATGAGCGTTATCTGGATAGCCTCGGTGCCGGAACAACCGATAAGGTGCTTCAGGTAGAACTGGATTATAATGTAAGCAAATTGGAATTGGAAGAAGACGAACAGAAGTACATCAATGAGCAAGCTACCGCCGAGGCGGACCTCAAAGTCAAGGAGTTGGAACTGAGTATTGCTCGCAAGAGCCTGGCGGAGACCAAGCGTACTTTAGAGGATGCCCAGCTTCGTTCGCCCCGAAAGGCGATTCTTACGTATGTGAATAATGAAATCGGTGCGCAAGTGTCTCAGGGGCAAAAAGTTGCAGTCGTATCAGACCTCTCGCATTTCAAGATTGAGGGGGAGATAGCCGATACCTACGGAGACCGGATAGCCGCAGGGAGCCGGGCGGTTGTAAAAATCGGGAATGATAAATTGAACGGTACGGTGAGCGATGTTACCCCTTTGTCGAAGAACGGGGTTATTTCCTTTACGGTACAACTGGATGAGGATAATCACCGGAGACTCCGTTCCGGTTTGAAAACCGATGTCTATGTGATGACCGCTATCAAGGATGATGCCTTGCGCATCGCCAATGGGAGCTATTATCTTGGTGCCGGGGAATATGAACTATTCGTGAAAGAGGATGGCGATCTTCGTAAACGCACGGTACGCCTGGGGGATAGCAATTACGAGCAGGTGGAGGTCATTAGCGGATTGAAGGAAGGCGAGCAGGTGGTGGTCTCGGATATGAGTAATTATAAAGGTAAGAACAGATTAAAACTCGATTAAGATGATAAAGCAGTACATCAAACAAGCCCTACAGATGATTAAGGAGAATCGCCTTATCAGTGCGATATCCATCATCGGTACGGCTATCTCTATCGCCATGATTATGATTGTGGTATTGGTCATACAGATTCAGGTGGTTAACTATTATCCGGAGAATAACCGGGATAGGATGTTGTTTATAGATTCGGGAGGGACACAAGCCACAAGTAAAAACGGGAATAATTGGAACAATGGGAATATGTCTCCGGAAACCGCCAAGGGTATTTTCTATCCGATGCAGACTCCCGAAGCTGTTACGGCCTATGCCGATAAGGGGTTATCCGTTTCATTAATGGACCGGCGGAGCTATACGACCTATGACATCAAGGTGAAGAATCCAAATAGAAACGCAACGATTCGTTAGCAAACAGGATAAAAACTCATCGGTCGGGGAACGCCGCGCG
>URGO01000071.1 GCA_900547435.1 uncultured Parabacteroides sp. | reverse complement strand
AATCATCAGGGAAGACAGGGCATCGGTAGATGGCCGCGGGATTTGTATAATATATATAAGGTATGCTTTGTGCGCTTTCGGGCGCATGAAGGGTGCTACATATATAATATACAAAATCGGCGTGGGCTTCTGCGTTGCTTATCCTCTGTTGATGGGCAATGCGAAGGCCTGAATTGTGGGATAAGTAACAGGTACAGTTCCCACGCTTTTCGCATATGTGGAGATAAAACAAAAAACAGTATTAAAAAACCTGTTCGGGGAACTACAGGTACTATTAACCGATTTATGCATAGAGTTAATTTATTCCCTCGAACACAGGTTTGGGCAAATCTTTGGAAAGCAGCCCTGCTTTCCTTATTGTGTATTACAACCTTTTCGTGTAGTAATGAACTACAGATGCTATTCCCTGAAGGACCGGCGGGCAAATCGGCTTACGAAGTTTGGGTGGATGGCGTGAATGATGGTACAATCGACTGGCCGAAAGACAGGACTGATGTAAACAACTTCTTCCTTTATCTGAAAGGTGAGGATGGAAAAGATGGACAGGATGGCGCGGATGGAAAGAGCGCATACGAAATCTGGATTACTGAAGTTGAGGCAGGATTGGATAACCCGAAGAACCCGGGTACTGATTGGCCCAAAGACCAGACCGATATCAATGATTTCTGGTATTACCTGACCGGTGCGGACGGAAAGGATGGCGTAACGCCTAATATCGGTGATAACGGACACTGGTGGGTCGGTGGCGAAGATACGGGAATCGACGCACAAGGACCGCAGGGCCCGCAAGGAGAACCGGGTGAAGATGGAGAAGATGGCGAGGACGGACAAGATGGAAAACCGGGAACGGGCGGCTCTATGCCGGATATTACAATCGGAGTAAATGGTAATTGGTATATTAATGGAGAAGATACCGGAGTATCAGCTAAGGGAGAAGATGGTGCTGATGGAGATAAAGGTGACGATGGAGATAAGGGTGCTGATGGTTTAAGCGCATACGAGCTTTGGAAAATAGAGGTTGCTAAGGGTACAGCTATTAAAAATGGTGAACCATGGGATAAAGAGAAGACAGAAATCTCTGACTTCTGGGACTTCTTGCGTGGTGAAGACGGTAAGGATGGAGAAGATGGCGAGGATGGCAAGCCGGGAGAAGGAGAACAAGTAGCTCCTGAAAAAGGTAAATATAATGTCATAGCATATCGCTCAAACTTGGACAACGAGGAATATGTAAACTGGCCGGACGGTTCGTTGACTTTTAAGGTATATGACAAAGAACAAAAGCCGGTAGCTGAAGGGACAAAGGTTAAGATTAATGGACTTAAAAATGCTGATAGCAAAGAGTTTGAAGTTGGAAAGGATGGATTACTGACAATTCCGAAGCAATATCTGCCGGATGAAACCACTACTACAACCGCGCAAGTTAAAGAAGCAAACGGAAGTTATGAGGAAACGCCTCAAAACACATTACTCTCAGCCCGCATCGATACAAAGATTGTATTGCAGGAGAGCAATGACTTGAAAGTTACTTTCCCGTTGCAACTCTCTTTGATGGATGATAACGGCACCAAAATTCCCTGCTTGAACATTTATTTTAAAGTGCTGAGAAAAGTCGGAAGCGAAGGCGAATGGGAACCTATTCCAGAGTATGTGGGGGCTACTACCAGAGATGTTTATCTGTTTACATATCAAGACGGAAATTCATCTGTAGGCGAAGATGCAGAAGGCGACAAAATACCTGTTCCTAATACTACAAATATTGACATCGCTAAGATGAATACTTGCATGGTACAAGTGCAAAGAAAAGTTATTGCTACGGGAACTGGTCAGATTGATGCCAACAAAATACCTGCGGATGACAAATGGGGAGACGGTACAAAAGATAGTAAAAAATATATCACCATCGGTGTGGAGAATTGCTATGGAGATAATCCGAAATTGCAAGCCAAGATAGAGATGCGCCCAGCGCAATATGCTCCATTGTTGAAGAGTTTGACACAGACTGGAGATGTTACAACTTCTTCAGGTGGAACAAGTGAAAATGTAAGTTTGAAAGGAACATTTGATACAAACATGGTAGAAAAAGGCTTGTGTTTCTCTCAAGACTACCAAAAACAAGAAGAGAGTACACGTGCAGAAGAAATAGATGTTTATGTTCCTGTAAAAATGGAAGACTCTGATTTTGAAAAAAAAGAGTTACTGCAACTTAGCTTTACAAAAGATTTAGACAATATAACGGCTAAGGCAGTATCAATGGAAGATGAAGGAGGAGATAATGCCGCCGAATTTACAGCCGATAATGTTTGGGTACCATCTATGCTTTCTATTAAAGTCTTGTTTCAAGAAGGGATGCTATCTCAAAGCATTAACTTCTATCCTCTTAGTCAGTTTGGAGCAATAAAAAAAGATACTTCTGATAATACAAAGGTCAAATATCAGACCTATGACAATAACAGACACCCAGTTTCATCAAGCTATACACTTGATGTAACCAAGGAAACGACGAAAGACGAAACATTATCTGAAGAATAAACCATTAATCCCACAATCATGAACATTAAATCATATATCACAATATCCACCATCCTGCTTTGCTCCCTGCCCATCGGAGCACAACAGGCGGTAAGCGATTCACTTACCGTAGAGACCGACACACTGGTCGTGGAAAAAGAAAAGAAAGCATGGGAAATCGGCTTGGGCGGAACGGTATTTCAGTTCAGCCGCGTTGGATTCAGTAATTTCTCGCAAACGGATAACGGTTATGCGTTCGACCTTGACCTGAACCATGCCGTTTGGGGCGGAGGCATCTATGCAGCCCGCGAGTTGAACAAGCATTTCTATTTGGATTTGCAAGGAAACTTCGGTCTGACCAACCAAAGCATAGATGGGAAGAACAAATTCATGGCGATGGCCGGCGTCGGTTTGCAATGGCGCTTGGGCGAATATTTCAAGTCGCGCTATGTAGACCCGTACTTGCGTGCCGGTGTTAATTATATGTATAAGGACTTCCAAATCCTGTATAACGGAAGCGAAGGCTTGGCACCGGACGAAATGCAATGGGTACTGAGCAATTATGGCAATAAAGAGGGACGCGACCAAAAGCATCTTGCCCCGATTGCATTGGGCGGAGGCATTAACTTCTGGTTGAGCGACCGAATCGGTATCGGCCTTCAAGCCGACTATCTCCTGATGCCGCACAAGAACGTGGCCAACTCCCTGCAAGGATCGGCACGCTTGATTTGGCGCATCGGAGGAAAGTCGAAGAAACCGAAACCGGTCATTCGCTACGTAGAAAAGCCGGTCGAGAAGATTGTCGAGAAGGTAGTGGAAAAGGAAGTCATCGTAGAGAAGCCGGTCGAAACGGTAATCACCAAGAGCTTGGGCGAATTGTTCGACCAGATTTACTTTGATTTCGATAGCTATGCCATTACGGAAGCCTCAACGGAAGTATTGGATAAGATTGCCGAGACCTTCAAACGCGACACTTCCCGCCGTTATCTGATTACCGGACAAACGGATGCCCGCGGAGCCGAGACTTTCAATTATGCCCTTTCGGAAGCCCGGGCGGGCGAAGTGGTCAAGGCGCTGGAGGAAAGAGGAGTGCCCAAAGAGATGATGAAATGGCGCGGTATCGGGAAGAAGATAGCCATCGCCCCGGCTTCTGCTTCGGATGAGGTACGGCGCGGAGACCGCAAGATTACCGTCGAACTGATTACCAACATGGAGTATTGGAACAGTATTCCGCGGCAGGTGGTGGAATAATCGGCGATTAAAAAAATAGAAAAGGGGGTACATTCGATTGTGTACCCCCTTTCTTTCTTTGTTAGTTAGTAGTATTAATAATAGAGTAACAAAAAGTTCTTGTTCTATTTCAGTCTTTTTGCATTCTTTTCGGTTCACAAAGATAGATAAATCCTTGCAATTTTTATTCTATTTTCCGGAATTCTAACTAAACCGTTGGGTTTCTGAACAAAAAGGGCTTGCGGGCCAACATAATGCCCTTTAGTCTTTGGCCTGATGAACGGTAAGTTGCGGGAATGGGAACCCGATGCCTTCGGCGTTGAAGCGTTCATAGACAATTCGGTTCAGGTCGTAATATACGTTCCAATAGTCTGCGCTCTTAACCCAAACCCTTACCACGAAATTAACGCTACTATCGGCCAGTTGGCTCATAGCCACAAAGGGTTCGGCAGGTTCGTTCAGAATGCGTTCGTCTTGGGCGATGATGTCATCCAATACGTGCTTGACGTGCGAGAAGTCGCTTCCGTACTCCACACCGAAGGTCCATTCTATACGACGGACGGTCTGATAGCTATAATTAATTACTACGCCACTACTTAGAGAACCATTCGGAATGTAAATGACTTTATTGTCAGTTGTTACTAATACGGTATGGAAAATCTGAATCTCTTGTACGGTTCCGGAAACGTTTTGTGCTTCGATGAAATCGCCTACCTTATAGGGCTTGAATACCAAGATAATCAATCCTCCGGCAAAGTTAGACAGATTTCCGCTCAAGGCCATACCTACGGCAACACCGGCTGAAGCCAGCAAAGCCGCGAACGAAGAGGTCTGTACGCCCAACACACCTACAACCGAAACAATCAATAGAATCATCAGGACGACATGGACCAGACTCCCAATGAAACTTTTGACCGATGGGTCGATATTGCGTTTCAATAAGAGTTTTCCTACCAATTTATTAATCAGGCTGATGAGCAATCGACCGATGATAAATACTAAAAATGCTTTGATTAAAGTCCAGCCCAAATGAGTACCTTGCTCGATCAGCAGGTCTATCCAATGGGCAATCTGGGAGTTTGCTCCCGAAGTGCTCGCTAATAACATCATGTTGTCTTTTTTAATTTAGTTATTTCTTAAGATTGTTGGCAAAGCTATAAAGAATTTATAATTCCGGGAAAAGCCGAAATAAATATTTAGCTTTGCATACGCTATATATAAACAACAATATTTGAGTTCGTAAGTTTATCCGTTTATGAGTTTTTTAGTTCTTATGTTTAAAAGATTTCTATTTCTGGTCCTACTTTTAATGTGTGTGGAGGATTTGCCTCTTTCGGCGCAAACGTATGAGGAATGGATTGAGAAGAGTTGCGACTTGGTGGATAAGCAGGATTGGGTCTCGGCGGAAGAGGCTTTAAAGAATGCCATGCGTGAGGAACCCGGGAATCCCGCTAATTTTGCGTTGTTGTGTAATTTGGGAACTATCCAGCGCAGGCAAGGGAAAAAACAGGAGGCTTTGCTTTCTTATACGGCGGCTTTGAGCCGGCATCCGAAAAGTGTTACGATTTTGGAGAATCGGGCTTCGCTGTATTCGGAATTGGGTGAGACCGATAAAGCGATTAATGATTATAATGCGTTGCTGATTGTGGATCCGGAGCATCAAGAGGCACTTTATTGCCGTGGATTACTTTATTTGTCTCAAAAGAAATTTGCGGCCGCCGAGGCAGATTTTGACAAGATTCTTCAGGTTAACGAAAAGTCTGTACGTGCGCGTTTGGGCTATGCGGTGATGGAGAAGTTGCGGGGAAATTATACGGAAAGCGAGCGGATTTACAATTATCTGATTAGTGAAATGCCACGTGATTGGATTTTGTACGAAGGGAGGGCTGACTTGTATTTCCTGATGGGTAAGAATGCCCGGGCAATGGCGGATATCAATAAAGTGTTTGTTGAAAGTAAACCTTCCGCCTCGCTCTATGTCTTACGGGCCAAAGTGAAAATAGCTCAATATGAAAAAGAATCGGCCTACGAGGATTTGCAGAAGGCCAAAGAGATGGGATATGATCCGCAAATTGTGGATGAGTTGATGAAGATGTGTGAGTAAAAGGCTATAAACAATGAAAATCCCGTACGCATGAATTAAAGTTTGCGTACGGGATTTTTCTTAGCTTCCTATGATATATAGGTATATTCCTTGGACCTTATCGGTTATAGTTCTCCCACTTTACGTTGTGCATATCTCCGCTTGCCGCAAATTCCTCGTGGAAAGCGAAGCAACATTTCAGGTTTTGTGGAGTGTGTCCCTTAATGCCCATTTCCAAATACTCGTTCAATAACGGACGATAATCCGGATGAACGCAATTATCGATGATGCAATGTGCACGTTGGATAGGAGAGAGCCCGCGAAGGTCTGCCACGCCATATTCTGAAATCATAATCTTAACGGAATGTTCGCTATGATCCAAGTGGGAAACCATCGGAACAAAGGAACTGATCTTTCCTCCTTTAGCCGTAGAAGGCGTAGTGAAGATAGAGAGCATAGCTGCGCGGGTAAAGTCGCCCGAACCTCCGATTCCGTTCATCATCTTCGTGCCTAATACATGGGTTGAGTTGACATTGCCGAAGATGTCTGCCTCTAAAGCGGTATTCATGGCAATCAGTCCCAGACGACGGGCCACTTCCGGATTGTTGGATATTTCTTGAGGACGGAGAAGAATCTTATCTTTGAAGAAATCCAAATTATTATAGATGTCACTGATGACCTCATTGCTTACGGAGAGCGAACAACCGCTGGCAAACTTCACGCGTCCTTCTTTCATCAACTTGATAACGGCATCCTGGATTACTTCCGTATATACGTTGAATGCCGGGATGGCTTCATTCTCACCCATACTTGCCAATACGGCATTGGCTACATTTCCTACACCGCTCTGAACCGGGACAAATTCTTTCGGCAAGCGGCCTGCTTTGATTTCACTTACCAGAAAATCGGATACATTCTTTCCGATAGCCAATGTAACGTCATCCAGTGGGGCAAAAGGCTTTCCCTCGTTCGGTTCGCTAGTTTTTACGACGCCTACAATCTTTGACGGATCTACCTTTACATACGGGAGTCCGATACGGTCTGACGGATGAAATACCGGAATCTCACGACGGTAAGGCGGGTCGGCAGGTTCATAAAGGTCGTGCATTCCCCGGATTTCTTTCGGGTGCTGGTCGTTCAATTCGATGATGATGCGGTCGGCCATACGGCAAATGGTAGGCAGAATACCTACACCGCAAGTCGGGACAATCTCGCCATCTTCGGTAACATCGGCAGCTTCGACGATAGCTACATCTACTTTTCCTAAGAATCCATAACGCAGATCTTGTGCCAATTCAGACAAATGCATGTCGAAATACTGGGCTTGGTGTGCGTTGAGGGCTGCACGCAAGTCTTTATTGGATTGATAAGGTGTGCGGAATTTGATAGCGTTTGCGCGGGCCAGTTCCCCGTCCAACTTATCTCCTGTTGATGCGCCTGTAAACATTCCTATCTGGAACGGATTTCCTTTAGCGTGTTCTTCTTCCGCTTTTCTTGCGATGGCGCCAGGGACTACTTTCGGGCATCCTGCTGGCGTAAATCCGCTAAACCCGACATTGTCATCGTGGTGTACGTAAGCAGCAGCTTCTTCTGCTGTAATGAATTTTAATGCCATGATATTTTATTTTTAGGTAAATACTTGCTATTTTGTTGCAAACATACAAAAAAGTATTCGGAGCATAAAAACTTATAAACTCAAAAACTCGAAAACGTAAAAAGCAGTAAACTTATTTACGTATATTTCCTATTCAGAATTTCCGAGTAAATAACCGCCCTTTTCAAATCGTCCGCGTCTTGTAACTGGACAAGCGGAGGACATTCCGGCTCTTCGGACGGAGTCTTTATCTCCTTGATTCCGGGAGCATTGATTTCCGTTACCGGTTGCGTGTCCGGAATAGTTTCCGTAAAAACCGGAGCTTGCCCGGCAGGTGCGGACTTCTTCTCCTTATTCTTTTTCGGAGGAGCTTGCTTTGCCATAGGCTGAGGCTTTTGGCGGGAATCGAATGGAGGAAGCACCTCGGCTTCTTTGGCCGTCCGCTTCCAGACAACATCAATTATCCCTTTCAGGACTACAGCTACAATGATGATAATATAAATGAATTCGCCATTATCCATAACTTTTCCTTAAATTTGCACTCCAAATTTACTAATAAATTTTGAACGGTCTATAAAGTGAGGCGATTTATTCGGAATTTGTAATAAAACAAGGGAAAGATGAAAAAATAAGCAAGGGTAACTTCACAGCCACCCTTGCCAAAAACCAAAACCTTAACTATGAAAAAATTTACGTTTTTATGTGCGCAAATATAGTGTGCCTATTTAAAGTGTGCAAGAAATAATCCGAATATTTTATCGGAATAAATATTATTTAACATCAAATGTATTAAAAATGAAGAAAACAGAAATGGACGTAGACTTAAAATCTACCGTCGATCATCCGGTTAAGAAGTTATTTATTGAGACCTACGGGTGTCAGATGAATGTGGCGGATAGCGAGGTTGTTGCCTCTGTGATGCAGATGGCGGGATATGACATGACCGAAAACATAGAGGATGCCGATGCTATTTTCGTGAATACTTGTTCGGTTCGCGATAATGCTGAGCAGAAGATTCACGGGAGGTTGCAATATTTCCAGTCTTTGCGAAAGAAAAAAAAGCATCTGATAGTAGGTGTGTTGGGCTGTATGGCGGAACGGGTTATGGAGGAACTGATAACCCTTCATCATGTAGATTTGGTGGCCGGTCCGGATTCCTATATGGATTTGCCGAATTTGATTGGAGCGGCCGAGCAGGGCGAGAAGGCTATCAATGTGGAATTGTCCACCCAAGAAACTTATAAGGATGTGCTCCCGTTGAAGCTTCCGGGCGTACATATCTCCGGATTCGTTTCGATTATGCGCGGATGCAATAATTTTTGTACCTATTGTATTGTACCTTATACACGGGGACGCGAACGAAGTCGGGATATTGATAGCATCTTGAACGAAATCCGGGACATGAGCCGGAAAGGATTTAAGGAGGTTACGCTCTTGGGACAGAATGTGAATTCCTATTTGTTTGAGCAGGGAGATGAAAAAATCAACTTCCCGGCTTTATTGGAGAGAGTCGCATTGGCGGCACCGGATATGCGCATTCGTTTTGTGACGTCCCATCCTAAAGATATGAGCGATGAGACCTTGCATGTCATAGCCAAGTATCCGAATATCTGTCGGTACATTCATTTGCCGGCCCAGTCGGGGAGTTCACGCATATTGAAGATTATGAATCGCAAATATACACGGGAATGGTATTTGGATAGGATTGCGGCTATCCGTCGGATTCTTCCGGATTGTGCCATATCGACCGATTTGTTTTGCGGATTTCATTCGGAAACCGAAGAAGATTATCAGGAGACCCTTTCTTTGATGCGCGAAGTAGGATATGACAGTGCATATCTGTTCAAGTATTCCGAGCGTCCGGGTACATATGCCGCCAAGCATTTGGAGGATGATGTCCCGGAAGAGGTGAAGGTGCGCCGTCTGCAAGGGATGATTGATTTGCAGAACAAACTTTCGGAGGAGAGCAACCTGCGTGATGTCGGAAAGACGTTCGAAGTCCTTGTCGAAGGTTTTTCCAAGCGTTCAAAAGAGCAGTTCTTCGGCCGGACAAGTCAAAATAAAGTGGTGATATTTGATAAGAAAGATTTTCATATCGGACAATTTGTCCATGTTAAAATCGTGAATGCCTCGTCTGCTACGCTCTTTGGTGAGCCGGTAACGGAGGGGTAATCCTAAAAAAACAGAAACGCGAAGATACGGAAGATATCAAGAGATAAAAAACTCCGTGTCTTTGGGTTTCTGTTTTAATTTTTAAAACAAATCGTCCGGCTCATAGAGTCGCAGACGTTGTCTTAGATGAGAAATTTCCTCCTGCATGGATTCGATGCGCTTCAGCAAATGATGGATAGCGTCGATTCCTTCCAGGTTAATAGACAAATCGTAATACATTCGCGTATATTGTTCTACATCCCGAAGTTGCGAGACCGGCAAATAGGATTCATCTCCTTTGACATCCAAATCAATGAGTCCGCCTTCATCCAATAAAAGAATAAATTCCGGGTCTATATGACATTTCTGGCAGTATTCACTGACAATAATATAATCTGTATCCATAATAACTCCTTTTTTAGCTTATGAGAGACTCTGTAATTGACGGAACAACTCTTTTTGTCGTTCATTCAAGTTCGTCGGAACTACAATAGAATAGGTGATAATCAAATCACCGGACTGCCCTTCTTGCTTATAAACCGGGAAACCCTTGCCTTTCAAACGGACTTTCGCACCGTTTTGAGTGCCGGGTTGTACCTTCAATTTGACTCTGCCGGTCAATGTATCGACTATCACTTCGCCTCCCAAAACAGCGGTGTACAAATCCAGCGGAACGGTCTGATACAAATCATCGCCTTCTCGTTTGAACCGGCTATCCGGGGCTATTACGAAGGTAATATACAAATCACCTGCCGGACCTCCATTGGCTCCGGGGCCTCCTTGCCCTGCCAATTTGATAGTTTGTCCATCAGCTACACCCGCCGGAACCGTAATACGCAGATTCTTACCGTTTACCGTAATGATTTGCTTATGCGTTTCGGCGGCTTCTTGCAATGTCAGATGCAATTCCGCCTTAAAATCCTGTCCTCTGAAGCCATAACTGCTCCGTTGACTACGTCCATGGCGCGAACCGAACAGCGATTCAAAGAAGTCGGAGAAACCATCTGCATCATCCGACGAAGACCAGTATGAAGTATGGAAACCACCCTGTTGATTGGCATATTGTTGCTTCTGAGCCTCAAACTCATCGGCATGTTTCCAATTCTCACCGTATTCGTCATACTTCTTACGCTTTTCCGGGGCGCTAAGTACTTCGTTGGCCTCATTGATTTCCTGAAACTTCCGTTGTGCTTCCGGGTCATTCGGGTTCAAATCCGGATGATACTTGCGGGCCAGCTTCTTATACGCTTTCTTGATGTCTTCTTGTGAGGCATCTTTACTCACTCCTAAAATGTTATAATAATCAATGTATGACATATACCTGTTGTTTTTAGTTTGTAAGTTATTGAATTTTTCAGTTTGTGAGTTGGGAATGTTTTCAACTTAAAAACTTATAAACTCAAAAACTTACAACATACTCTATACAATAAACATTCCAGAAGCCCAAAAGGTCGTACAAATAATGTTAAATAGTATCGTCCTCGTCTTTGGTCAAATCCAGCTTTTCATTATCGGCACTCTTGTCGAAATATTGCTTGCGCAACGGATGGGCGGTTGCCTCTTTGAAGCGTAGCCGGTTCCGATAAATGTCGATTGCGGCATAGATGGCTTGACGGAATGATTCTTCAGAAGCCAGGTTCTGGCCGGCTATGTCGTAGGCTGTACCGTGTGCCGGTGAGGTCCGGACTATCGGGAGCCCGGCTGTATAGTTCACGCCATCATCCATGGCCAATGCCTTGAAAGGAGCCAATCCTTGGTCATGATACATAGCCAATACGCCATCGAAATGCTCATACATCCTTGAGCCGAAGAATCCGTCTGCGGGGAAAGGCCCGAATACCATGGCGCCTCGCTTTTCGGCCTCAGCCATGGCGGGTTTGATGATGGTTTCTTCCTCGCTCCCGATTAATCCGGCATCACCGGCGTGCGGGTTAAGTGCCAGCACCGCAATGCGCGGTTTGATGATGTTGAAATCTTGTTTCAAGGACTGGTTGAATATTTGGAGTTTGGAGACGATACGTTCCGGTGTGAGTTGAGAAGCCACTTCCGAAAGCGGAATATGTCCTGTTACCAAAGCTACGCGCAAGGTGTCCGTCATCAGAATCATCAGGGCTTTTTTCCCTCCTCCGCAACTCTGTTCCAGATATTCCGTATGACCGGGGAACGAGAATTGCTCGTTCTGGATGTTATGTTTGTTAATCGGAGCTGTTACGAGGACATCTATGTCGCCGTTTCTTAAATCGGCTACCGCTGCTTCCAGTGCCTGATAGGCAGCTCTGCCCGCAATTTCGGTAGATTGTGTCAGTTCTACCTTTACTTCATCTTCCACGCAGTTGATGATATTCAGTCGGTTCAGTCCCGCTTCGGAGGCATGAGAGATGGTACTTAGGCTGATGGGCGGAAGATCCAAGGCTTTCCGATGATAAGCGGCTACTTTCGACGAACCGTAAATCACCGGAATACAAAGTTCGGCCATGCGCATATCCAAGAAAGTTTTCAGAATCACTTCATAACCGATTCCGTTTATATCACCGTGGGTAATGCCCACTTTTATTATTCGTTCTTCCATAAGACTGAGTGTTTTTAGTTGATGAATCTTTTAGTCCTCTGAGAACCCAAGATCCGTTTTTATTATTCTGAAATAGTATCTTCTTTTTCTTCAGACGTTTCAAATTCACCCGGCAAGCGTAAGGTGAACAAAGCGGCTTCCATCCGGCGGATATAGTTACGCTTGTTGGTCTCCGGTGCGTAGACGAATCCTTCGGCTACAACCACGCGCTGGTTCTTCTCGTCCAAACGGATATGGCTTACGAACGGTCCGCCCATCATGTCGCCGACCATCTTCCAAAGACCGCGCATCACTCCGCAATATTTGCCCTCTACGGTGATGGCTGAATAGCCTACTCCGAAGCGTGTCTCGGTTGCCATGTAGGAATTGGGGAATGCACCCGGCAGATTCGCCTTCATGACGGAATCCCGCTTAGCTACTAGGTATTCCGGCGTGAATGTATCTTTGCTTTCATACGGGAAGGTATAGACCACCAAATCCATGCGTCCGGTATTGGCATTGTTGGTAGCCCAGAAGAAATCCGTTGTATCTTTATAATAGGTCATATCTTCAGGCGCCCGCAACTCCAGGTCGTGATTGGCCCTCAATGTCTCTTTTACCACCGTGCTATATGTCTTTTGGAACAAAGCCACCGCGCGGTCAATCTCCTTGCTGGTGAAGAAATCGGTCAGAGTGGTCGGGTTCTGGGCAATATAATCGACTATCGCCTCCGTACTTGGCGCCTTCATGGTCAGAATCCATTGCCCTGACGCCCATCGGTCGGCCTCAGAGCTGAAAGAAATCTTGGTGTACACGTTCGGGTCGATATCAACAATCAGGATATTGCGCACATAGGTCAGCAATCCGTCGAAATGAAGCGGAGAGGCATAGGTTACTTTCATACAAGGCTCCGACTGGGGGAGGTAAGGGATTGAGGCGGTCAATTCATTTTTGATGGCTTCGCCGGCCGCGCCTTCCCAATCTGATTCACCCATTACAACTACCATTTCATACGCAAAACCCGTCGCACGTGTCAGTGTCGGACCGGAACTGCATGCCGATAACATTATGGTCATCAGCAAAAATAAGGAATATACCGTACTTTTCATACCTGTTTTTTTAGCTATCTCATGTTAATCAGTTAGCAAAGATAAGATAATTCCATGACATATTGGGGGCAATCATTCAGATATTTCCGATATAAATTTCATTTCCTCCGGGATAGGGAATCGTCTAACAGCTGTGCACTTTGCGTCTAACGGCCGTGTCCGTTTCGTCTAACAACTGTTAGACGCAAGTTGCACAGCTGTTAGACGATTCTTTTATGGGATATAATTCTCTTTGTGTCCGACAGGTGCAAAGAAAAAAGCCCCACAAACATATAGTCCGTGAGGCTTCCTTTTAATCAATCTTGCTTTCGCTCTTCACAAAGCTACTCGCAAGCAGAACTTTTTGTTACTCTATTTTATTTACTAACTGTTTCCCCGTTCACTTATCACAAGCTACTTCTTCAAGGGGATAATTGTTCATTAAATATTTAATTATGAACTTATTTTTTTTTGAGTAGTTAATGAAGTTAGCGCTTCGCGCAGGAGTTATAGGAGTTAAGCCAAATGCTTTTTGACTATACTATCCAAAGGTATTGGCTTTAACTCCTAATAACTCCTTTAACTCCCTCTAACTCCTATTTTACTTCACCGCTACCTTGAAGCTTTCGCCATCAACAGATACCACTACGATACCTGCCGGAGCAGCGATAGTTTCATTGTCAGAGTTCAGAACCTCATTAGCTACTACCTTACCTAAGATAGTCGATACGATTACGTTCTTACCTTCAGCACCCTTAACGATTACAGCACCATCAACAGCAACTACACTAATTGTAGCGTCAGCTGCGCTTTCGATAGTTTCGTTTGCAGTTGGAGTCTCAGAAGTTTCGTTCAAATCGAATACCCAAGCTTCAGAAGCCTTCGGTGTTACTACCGGAACGCCATTGTGGTATTTGATGTAACCTGGATCATAATCGGTAATCTCATTCTCATCATCTTTTGCTGTTTCGTAATTGTAAACAGTTTCAATAGTGAATGCCTCGCGTTCTGCGTCTACATACTTGAATGCGAAAGTACAAACTTTATCAAATGAGTTGTCTGCCAAATCAATAGTGTCGTTTGTTGAAGCGATAATCAACGAATCACCAATGTGTTTAGCTTGAACGAAACCTAAACGGTAGTACGGTTCATTCTTCTGATACTGTTCATAGATAAACTTATTGTCTGCGTCTTTGATACCTGCAGCAGTAGCAGCCTTAGCCGAATCAACCAAGTTAACCAAATAACGACCCGTGACATAACCTTCAGTCGGTACAGCATGAGCACAAGTTGAAGATTGATGTTCTTCACACCATTTTCCAGCAGGAACAATATCTGCGTCTACTGCCAACATATACATCGGACGATAAGTGTTAGCGTGATAAGCTGTATCAGCCAACATTGCAGCGTGCATATCAGTATATTTCGGATCGTTGATATTTTCTATGCCTAAGAAACCTTCAAGAGCAGTCTTACCATCTTCTGCCATTAACAATGCACCCTTTTCATACAGAACGTAGCTGTTGTCATCGTTGCGGAAGATTTTGATTGTATCCAAAACGCCTGTGTTAGAGAAGTCGCCACGATATTGTTGAGCAGCAGCATCTGTAATGATGAACAAATCATTCTGTACACTCTTGTAAGCTTCATCAGCCTTAACCAAACGAGCGGTATTATAAGCACCATAAAGTTTTTCAGCTTCGTTGCAGAATACATCATCGTTTACTTCATAATACTTCTATGTTGCTATCCAAATAATTGGATAATATTTGTTTTAATTTAACTATTCAAATTCAATCACTTACAAGTTTT
>URGO01000070.1 GCA_900547435.1 uncultured Parabacteroides sp. | reverse complement strand
GATTTTCTCCTAACTACTTAATTCACAGATTACATTGCGTTAATCTGCCGAATTTTGGAGGTTTTTCCATAGATTTTTTATAATTGTGATGGTTTAATAGAAGTAACTATACCGGAAGGGGTAACTGTTATCAATGGTCATGCGTTTGATAACTGTAATAATTTGGAGAAGATAACTATACCAAGTACCATAACGATGATAAAAAGCCAAGCCTTTTATAAGTGCTCCAGTTTAAAAGAAATAGTGTATAACGGAACAAATGTACCCTATATAGAGGGGCATGCATTCACGATTGACGTCGAATGGCATTTGCCCCAAAATCTAATCGTCACAGTGCCGGAGAGTTATCAAGGAAGTAATTTTGGGCCTTTTGGTAGTGACCAAATAAAAGGCAAGGCATTCAATATCACCTTTTCTACCACAGGAAAAGGAACCGTCACGGCTAAAGTAGGAGAAACAGACAACGCGACATCCGCCGGGAGCCTTGAAGAGGTCACCCTAAACGTCCAACCGGAAGAAGGCTATCTGCTCAAAAGCCTTACGGTTAATGGCGGTTCGGTAGATGTTACAGAAGATAACACCTTTATTATGCCGTTTGGCGATGCGACTGTAACCGCGACCTTCCAAAAAGACCCTTGGGATGAAGAGACCAAGACCCTGACCGTTATTTTAGGAGAGACTACCGAGTATAGTAGCTACAAAGAACTGGCGGAACATCTGGTGATAAAAGCGGGGACGAGTACGGAGATTGAGGAGGGTGCTTTCTCTTCCTGGTCTAAACTGCAAAGCGTAGCTATAGAAGATAAGGTGGAGAATATTGGGCACTCTGCTTTTAGTGGCTGCTCATCATTGACAAATATAACTATACCCAACAGTGTAACAACTATTGGAAGGCATGCTTTTCTGAATTGCACAACATTAAAAGAGATAACTATACCGAATAGTGTAACAAGTATCGGATTGCAGGCTTTTACTCTCTGCTCAGAATTAACAGAGGTAACTATACCAGGTAGTGTAGAAAGTATCGAGTCGCAGACTTTTGCTAACTGTTCTGCATTAGAAAAAGTAACTATAGAAGAGGGGGTAAAAAGTATCGGAGACTACGCTTTTAATGTCTGTACAGCATTAACAGAGATAACTATACCGAGGAGTGTGAAGAGTATCGGGCAACAGGCTTTCCAAGAGTGCACAGCATTAACAGAGGTAACTATACCGGGAAGCGTAGAGAGTATCGGGCAACTGGCTTTTACTTACTGCTCTGCATTAGAAAAGGTAACTATAGAAAAGGGGGTGGAAAGTATCGGAGACGGGGCTTTTGCATACTGCACATTAACAGAGGTAACTATACCGGAAAGCGTAAAGAGTATCGGGCAGGATGCTTTTTATAACTGCTCAGCATTAAAAAAGGTAACTATAGAAGAGGGAGTGGAAAGTATCGGAGATGGTGCTTTTTATGCTTGTTCATCATTGACTGAAGTAATTATACCGGGAAGTGTAAAGAGTTTCGGGCAACAGGCTTTTGATAGTTGCACAGCATTAGAAAAAGTAACTATAGGAGAGGGAGTGGAGAGTATCGGACACTACGCTTTTGATGTCTGCCCATTATTAACCAACATAATCTATGAGGGAACAACGGAACCCACAACAATAGGCTATGCTGCATTCCCAACAGGCAATGCAGGCATAACTGTAACAGTCCCGGAGGAGTATCAAAGCGATGGATTCGGAGACTTCTCTATCTATCAGATAATAGGTAAGACGAGTGGGATTACTATAATCCCGCCAACCCATGGAAGCATCTCTGCACAAAGGGATGGACAAGAGGTTGCTTCTGTGAAGAGTGGCGATGTAGTTAAAGTGGTAGCCACACCGGAGGAAGGGTATAAACTCGAAAGCCTTACGGTCAAAGATAGGAATAAGGATGAAGTAACACTTACCGATGACAACACCTTCACCATGCCGTTTGGAGGAGCAACGATATCTGCTACATTTACCGAGGAGACCACACCGGAACCGGAGGAACCCGAAGAGCCGGTAATCCCCGACTATCCCGACTACTATAATATATATGTAGAAGAGTGTGAAGGCGTAACGGTCCTGACCAGCACGAATGTGGTACGCGAAGGCAACAGCATGACCTTTACCATCGAGGTGGCAGAGGGCTACACAGCCGAAGACATGGTCGTGAAGGTGAAACGCAGTCTGTTTGGTTATACCGACGTTATCGAATCGAATGAAGAGGGCAAGTATGAGGTACGCAACATCTATACTGAAATCTATATCACGATAGAGGGTGTAACGGAAGAGGAAACTCCAACCGGAATCGAGGAACTGCCCCAGGCGAAGGTCTATGCGAAAGAAGGCAGCCTCTATGTGGAGACTCCGCAATGCGAGACCGTAACCATCGTCTCCATGACGGGCGCAATCGTCGGGCAATCCGAGCAAATTGGCCTGAAGCGTTACGACCTGCCCCGCGGAATCTATATTATAGGTATAGGAACAGAGCGGTATAAAGTGCGGATATAACCTCCGCCATCCCGCGAAAAGAACAAGGGCGCAAAGGCAATTCAAACCTCTGCGCCCTTTGTGTATAGTATAGGCAAAAGAGTAATCAGCAACCTAATACCCGGCGGAAGCGGGCGATAAACTCGGCGGCTTCGTCCATCGTGAGGCAGAGCGGCGGAAGCAAACGGATGGTATTGGTTCCTGCCACGCCCGTAAAGACCTTCTCGTCGAACAACAGGCGCGAGCGTATTTCCTTGATAGGCTCTTCAAATTCGATGCCAATCATCAAGCCGCGACCGCGCAATTCCTTGATTCCCGGAAGCTGGCGGAGCTGCTCCATCAGATAAGCGCCCACCTTCCCGGCATTCACCACGAGATTTTCCTCCTTCATGATATCCAACACGGCAATGGCCGCCGCACAAGCCAGGTGATTTCCGCCGAACGTCGTGCCCAACATGCCATACACGGGCTTGAACATCGGGCTAATCAGCACCGCACCCATCGGGAAACCGTTGGCAATGCCCTTGGCCACCGTGATGATGTCCGGACGGCTGCCGGCATATTGATGCGCGAAAAACTTGCCGCTCCGCCCGTAGCCGGACTGGATTTCGTCGAGAATCAGCACCGCTTCATACTGGGTACACAGTTCGCGCAGGCTGCGCATGAACTCGTCGGAAGGCAACTGGATGCCTCCCACGCCTTGGATGCCTTCGATAATCACCGACGACACATCGCCCTTCTTCAGTTCCGCTTCGAACGCATACGGGTCGTTCAGCGGAAGATAAGTAACGTCCAACCCTTCATTGACGGGAGCGATAATCTTCGGATTATCGGTGACGCGCACCGCTGCCGAAGTCCGTCCGTGGAACGAATGCTTGCACGCCAAGACACGCTTCTTGCCGTTGTGGAACGAAGCGAGCTTCAAGGCATTCTCGTTGGCTTCCGCACCCGAATTGATGAGGAAAAGCGAATAATCATCGTAGCCGCACATCGCGCCGAGCTTGTCTGCCAACTTCTGTTGCAGGCTATTGATGACCGAATTAGAATAGAAGCCCAGCTTGCTCACCTGCTCGCTGATGGCTTTCACATACGCCGGATGGCTGTGTCCTACGGAAATCACCGCATGGCCGCCATACAAGTCGAGGTATTCATGGCCCTCTTTATCGTACACGTGGCATCCTTTGCCCTGCACGATCTCTATATTAAATAATGGATATACGTCGAATAGTTTCATCTCTGATTCTTCATTCTTAATTCTTCATTCTTCATTAAAATGCAGATGGTTTCAAATGCAATCCCACCGTTTCTTCCAATCCGAACAGGAGGTTCATGTTGTGGACGGCCTGCCCGCTGGCACCTTTCAGCAGATTATCAATCATGGAGACAATCAACAGTTTGTCTTCATACTTCTGCAAGTAAATGAGGCACTTGTTGGTGTTGACCACTTGCTTCAAATCCGGATTCTTGTCTACGATGAACGTAAACGAATGGTCATCATAATATTCCTCGTAGATGCGCTGGATTTCGCTCAATTCAACTTTGCAATCCAGATAAGTGGTAGCAAAGATGCCGCGCGAAAAGTTGCCCCGCACCGGAATGAAGTTAATCTGGCTCGCGAAGCTGTTCTGCAACTGCACCAGGCTCTGGTTGATTTCCGCCAAATGCTGGTGTGTGAACGGCTTGTAGATCGAGATGTTATCGTTTCGCCAACTGAAGTGAGACGTGGACGAAGGCTTCACACCGGCACCGGTTGAGCCTGTAATCGCATTCACGTGCAAGTCCGAGTTCAGCATCAGATGCTTAGCCAGCGGAAGCACGCCCAATTGAATACATGTCGCGAAGCAACCCGGATTGGCAATGTGACGAGCCGAACAAATCGCCCGCCGGTTCAATTCCGGCAAGCCATAGACGAAATCATGCTCCTCGCTCTTGATGCGGTAATCCATCGAAAGGTCGATAATCTTGACCTCTTCGGGGACAACGTGCGATTCCATAAACTTCCGCGTGTCGCCATGCGCCGTACAGAAGAAGAGGCAATCGATTTCATTCAACGGGAGCTCAGCCGTAAAGCGCATGTCCGTCTCGCCATACAAGCCTTCGTGGACGTCCGTAATCCGGTTTCCCGCATTGCTGGTGCTATTGATAAAGACTATTTCCACGTCCGGATGGTTGATCAGCAGGCGAATGAGTTCGCCCGCCGTATAACCTGCTCCGCCTATAATTCCTACTTTAATCATATTTTCTCGTCCTTATGGTTCGTATAATAGACGCGGAGCGGCGTAGAAAGCACTTTGATGAAGCCTTTGGCGTCTTCAGCCGTCCAGCCCTTCTGCATTTCGCCATATTCGCCGAACTTCGTCTTTACCAAATCATCTTGCGATTCGACACCGACGGTCGAGAAAGAGAGCGGACGGAGTTCGAGAATAGCCGTTCCGTTCACGTTGCGTTGCGACTCTTGAAGCATGGCTTCGATATCGCGCATGACCGGCTCCAAGTACTGGCTTTCGTGGAGGAACATGCCGTACCAGTTAGCTACCTGGTCTTTCCAGTATTGCTGCCACTTGCTCAAGGTGTATTTTTCCAGGAATCGGTGCGCGCCGATAATCAACATAGGTGCTGCCGCCTCGAAGCCGACACGTCCTTTGATACCGATAATCGTATCGCCCACGTGCATATCGCGTCCGATGCCGTAAGCCGCACCGATCTCTTCTACTTTCTGAATCGCCTTAATCGGATCATCGAAGCGCTCATCGTTGACGGCTTTCAGCTCGCCCTTCTCGAACGTCAGGCGGAGTTGCTCGCTTCCTGTCTTCTTAACTTGCTTCAAATAAGCCGATTCAGGTAAGCCTTGTGCCGAGTCGAGGATCTCGCCTCCGCAGATGGATGTGCCCCACAAGCCCACATTATAAGAATATTTCAGCTTGGTGAAGTCGGCCACGAAGCCATGTTCCTTCAGGTAATTGATTTCGTAGTCGCGGCTCAGCGCCATGTCGCGCGTCAGGGTGATGATTTCCACGTTCGGAGCCAACACCAGGAAAGTCATGTCGAAGCGCACTTGGTCGTTTCCGGCGCCCGTCGAACCGTGGGCAATCGCATCCGCGCCAATCTCGTTCGCATAGCGGGCAATGGCCAACGCCTGGAAAATACGCTCCGAACTTACCGAGATAGGATAAGTCCCATTGCGGAGCACATTCCCGAAGATCATGAACTTCAGGCTCTTCTCGTAATATTCGTGCGTCACGTCCAAGGTTACATACTTTGTCGCGCCCAGTTTGTAGGCATTCTCTTCGTTTTGCTTCAATTGTTCGGCGCTGAATCCGCCCGTATTGGCACAAGCGGCATACACTTCATAACCTTTTTCCTTGGCCAGATACATGACCGTAAACGATGTATCCAACCCGCCGCTGAATGCGACAACTACATTCTTCTTCATTTCCATCATATTTTTTCGATTAGAACACGGAGACACAGAGACACGGAGTTTCTATTTTTCTCCTCTGTGTCTCTGCGTCTCTGCGTTTGATTTTACTTTTCATTTATCGTTTCTTTATGCGCTTCCGGGTCGTAAAGCATTCCGGTACAAATGCAATATTTGCGGTTGGTACGCTCCAGAATATCGTGGTTGATGCACCCTAAACATCCGCGCCAAAAAGCTTCGTCATCGGTCAGGTCAGCAAAAGTCACCGGAACATATCCCAGCTCCGTATTCATCTTCATTACCGCAGCCCCCGACGTAAGGCTGAATATCTTGGCATGAGGCCAACGCATCCGCGCCAATTTAAACGTCATTTCCTTGATACGTTTAGCGATACCCAAACCTTGATAATTGGGATGCACAATCAGTCCTGAAGTCGTGACATATTGTTTGTTTCCCCACGATTCGATATAACTGAATCCCACAAAGGTATCGCCATCCAATGCTATGACCGCTTTTCCTTCTTTCATTTTCTGGGCAACATACTCGTGTGTACGCTCGGCAATTCCCGTACCTCGTTTCTTGGCCGCCTCACGAATGGTCTCAAGGATAGTATCCACATATACCTCGTGGCTCGCCTCCGCAATCATGACATCTATTTGTCCCTGTTGTCGTTCCATTTCTTATCTTAATTACGAACTAACTTCTAAATTCAATCTTCCCAATCCATTACATATAACGAGTCAAAGCATCCATGATGTTTTGCCGGCTGAATCCTTCACGCGGAATCACCAAGATTGTATCATCTCCGGCTATCGTCCCCAATATCTCTTTCGGAGCATGGGTGTCGATATCCGAGGCTATTGCCATCGCATAACCCGGCCGCGTCTTGATAACGGCTAAATTTCCGGAAAATTCGATATTCGGAGTCATACCTTCTTGTGAAGCCCCATTCATCAAGACTTGCTCCGGCAAACGATAAATATACATTCCGCTCGCATCGTGCACTTTTGCCACTTTCAATTGACGGATATCACGCGACAGAGTTGCCTGCGTAACGACAAAGCCTTTCTCATTCAGGAGCTTCATCAATTGTTCCTGATTATAAACCGGCTCTTCATTAATGATTCGGCAAATGGCTTCCAAACGCTCATTCTTTGTACTCATTTGTATAAATATTCATTTTTAGGCTGCAAATGTATGAATTTTTATTCATTCCATATACAAAAAAGGGTTAAATGAATAATTAAGTAGTTTTCAAAACGAGAAAAGCTTTATGCCTTGGAGTATTTCAAACGGAAAAGAGAAAAAGCTGGAGGTTAGCCCTGTTCCCAGGAAACTATATTGAAAGGGATAAAAAAACGCAAAGGCTCTGTATTTGACCTTTGCGTATTCACTTTATGCATTTATGCCATTTTCACCAAAACTTATTCTGGTTCGGATTATATTCAAACCCGGCGGAACGGAGTTTTTGTTCGAGACCCGAACGACTGATGTGCATATCATCACACAATTCATCCAATGAAGAATAATTGTCTCGCAATTTCGTATTGATGAAGCTGAAAAGCATCATCGGATCATTAGGTAATTCCATATCTTTTCTCGTTTTAAACCTAAATTCTATTTTTCGGCGCAAAGATACACACTATTTCAAGACAATGAATTGACATAAGTGATTAATTTCCGGAATATCTCGTTTTGATTTAACAAATTTGGATTACCGACAAGTATCAATTGCTCTCGGGCACGAGTCAAGGCTACATTCAATTTGCGATCAATGATTTCCCCCTCCTCCTCGTAGGCATTCTCGGTCAAGAACGCCAACTGGTATGGTTTCTGGATAGTAAATCCATAGATAATCACCTCCCGTTCGCTCCCTTGATAACGTTCTACGGTATCAATCGTTATCTGATTCAACTCCGGGATAGCAAAACGAGCTATCTCCTTCCGAATCAGAGCTATCTGATTCCGGTATGGGACAATTATCCCCAAAGTCTGCTCCGAAGAGAAAGGCTTCCCATTCTTCCGGTAAAGCTCCCAAAAGACATGAACAATATCCGCTATTAATCGAGCTTCCGGATGATTTACCTTGATGGAATGCGAAGGAGGCGGATAGTCAGAGGGAAAGAAAAGAAGACGTCGCGTAGCAAGCATAGACTCCAACCCCTCTCCGGCATGTACCGGAAAATCCAACGCATGACATTGGTGCTCCAACGGGACGGGTCGCAATCGGGTTTGATAAAAAGCCACATTGGGAAATTGAGAGACCTCCGGATGCATACGCCCTTGCTTCTCCATGCAATAGACCAACCGGTCATCTCCTCTCCGGAGAGTCAACAAACGTTCGAACAGAGAAAGCCGACAATTGGTTAATCCGGCATGTTTACGAAGAAGCGGGTCACTTACTTCTGATTCTGCATCCGATTGCATCACCACGGCCGGGAGTTGCTTTTGGTCTCCGACAAGAATAAACTTACGGATGGCATCACGCCCATCCTCCACCCGTGCGGATAATAACGGGAGCAAATGAGGTTCCAAAATTTGGGAAGCCTCATCCACTATCGCCAAATCAAAGTGCTTGATGCCGAAGAGATGAATATTCCCGCTAAGTGCCGTAGTAGTTCCTACAAACACTCGTGTACGAGCTATCAACTCCCGAATGGCGGAAGCATTGCTACAGACATTCACTTTATTTTCCAAAAGATAGGGCTGGTACGCTTCATCACAAGATACACCTGAACCGATACGGATAAAATCGATATGATGCTTCACCAACTTGCTACAAATCTCATCAACCGCCCGATTCGTATAGGAAACCAAAAGGATGGATTGCCCCTCATCCATCAAGGCCTCTTTCAGAATATTCACCAATCCGAACGAAGTTTTTCCGGTTCCGGGAGGCCCAATCAATAGAAAATAGTCCTGTGCCTGCTTGGCTTTCAAGACCAGGTCATTGAACTCCGGAGAGGCACCTCCGCAACTATAATCCCCCTTCAAACGCAGGGCAGGATTGACTTGTGGCACACGTTGATTGAGCAAAAGCGCGCGCCTCTCTTCTGTAGCCGACAAGAAAGCATACAGACCTCGATAGAGGGTAGAGAATGAAGATTCTACAAAGTCATGTTCTATCGCCCAACGGTAATTCTCCGGTCGGACAAACAAATGCTCGTTCTTTTGCGGAGCACGCAATTTCACGGTAATACGTTGTGGCGTAAGTGCTTTCACACTGCATCGGAGCACCGCGGTCTTTCTAACATCGGGCACCTTTTCCATCGGATAAGCATAAAGGATGGCAATATCCCCAACCCGGAAATTAGGCAATATACAATTATCTTCCTGCATCGGGATTTCCAGAGTCACCAACTCAATACCTCCATTTTCCGATTCATTATATTCTTTGGACACAATCTGAAGCCGGTCATAGATATTCCCGCTTTGTTGCTTCTCATCCAACGTGTCATTCCAAATCGAAGCGAAACCACTCCCCTCCTTTCGGGCGTTCCCCAATTTGGACAGGATATGTTCTTTCTCTACAAAAGTAAAAAAGCGATAGAAATAGTTCCGCTCCAATCGGCTCGCGACATGAATAGGCCTGAGCAAAGCCCGCAATTGAGGTTCGGTATAACGCTCCCACAATGTCCCTCCTACCCGATTCACATTCAAATCATCGGGCGATAGATGCTCGAAAATTTCCTCAGCCTTTCCTTCGCCATAAAGCAACTCCTGCCGGACGATGCTATTCCGCAAACGGATGGCCTCAGCAAGCAACTCCGGTGCGGTGGTCTCCTTCAGCAAGCCATCCCTATACTTCGAATAAAGAAGAAAACAGGATATTTCATCATTCCTCAGCCGATAATTGTAATGTAACAAAGCCAAATACAAAAGCATCTGAACATAGTGCTTCTCCACATGCTTGCCCGTCTGAAAGGCTCGTTTGCCCGACTTCTGCTCCATCAGCACCCGCATATCCTCTTGAAGCAGGTCCATACGTCCCTGAATCCCCAGCATCTCACAATAGAATGAAGGTTCCAGCACGATTTTCTCCATATCAATACCGCTCACCTCCGGAAATTGCTCACGTATCATCTCCTGCAAAATCCTTTGTTGGTTCATGGCATCGGTATGAAATGTGGCATCCATATCCTTACATGTAATCAGATGAAGTACGTTCCGTTGAAAAAAACGCCGGGCACTCTCTTTGTAAGACGGAGCCTCTCCTTTATGACAATATATAGCCTCGTCCAGCAACTGGCTGGCGAAATTTCCCAACAAGATAGCCCGCGTATTGGCCGCCGGCTTTATCTTATTCACTAGATAGGTAAGTGGTGTACACCCATACGGTTCAAAGCAAGAGGCAATAGCGGAAATATCCAAAAGGAAATCCGGTTCGTAGATAATCAACTCCGGGAAATAGGTATTCTCTTGCTTACGGGGATGAACCAGATTCAATTGGGTATGCGGAGTCAGGAAATCCTTCAGGTAAGTCCAATCCCCAAAGAAATTAGGTGTGGCATAATCCACCCGGATAAACTCGGTCGATTCGTCCGCGGTCTTACCATAAATATATTGCTCATCCCAGTTATCCACTATCAGACGGATATAGGTTTCGGTTAAAGACCGGACGGATTGCCGGTTAAGATATACCTGAGGCAACCGGCACGCCAACTCGTCCGGAATCTCCACATGATAAACCCGGCTTACGAACTCGGTCAATGTCTTCAAATCGTCCAGCCAGCAACTCTCCGAAAATTTATCCGTATGCCCGTTTTGTATTTCTTTGGAACGGGCGCGAAACGAATTAATCCGACGATACTCCTCTTCCGCATAATGTAATTGCTTGCAAAGATAATCCATCCGGGCAAAAGCACCCGAAAAATCCAACCGGCTCTCCTGAGTCCGCTCTTTCAATACTTCCTGAAAGATACGATACAGCCCGACATAATTTTCCGCAAGATTTTCCTTCCGAAGGCTTATCTCTAATATATCCTTCAAATATATTTCTCCTATTTCCATAGTGCAAAAGTACAAATTCCTTTCTAAAAATTCATGCCTAACTTTGCTTTCGTTTATGCCTATCTTTCGGGGAAAAGTTAGGCATGAATCCCAACGAACATAGGCATGAATTTCTCAATCCTTCCACCATTAACCTTGCTTATTCCGGCAAAAGACGTACCTTTGCAGAAATTATTTTTAGGGAATGAAAGTATGTATTGCCGAAAAGCCCAGTGTGGCACGTGAAATTGCAGAAGTATTGGGGGCGACTCATAAGATGAATGGATATATCGAAGGGAATGGCTATCAGGTAACATGGACATTCGGGCATTTGTGTACCCTGAAAGAGCCGCACGATTATACGCCGGAATGGAAACGATGGGCGCTTTCTTCCCTCCCGATGATTCCTCCCCGATTCGGCATCAAGCTTATCCCGAATCCTACTTACGAGCAACAATTCAAAGTAATCGAAGAGTTGATGCAACATGCCGATGCCATCATCAATTGCGGAGATGCGGGACAAGAAGGTGAACTTATCCAGCGTTGGGTGGTGCAGAAGGCGGGAGCTAAATGCCCTGTGTACCGGTTATGGATATCATCTCTGACGGAAGAGGCCATCCGTGACGGATTCAACCAGCTGAAAGAGCAATCGGAGTTTAACCGGCTTTATGAGGCGGGACTCTCACGCGCTATCGGCGATTGGCTATTGGGTATGAATGCAACACGCCTCTACACGTTGCGCTACGGACAAAACCGGCAGGTGCTTTCTATTGGGCGTGTCCAGACTCCGACCTTGGCTCTTATTGTAAACCGACAAGCGGAAATCGAAAACTTCAAGCCGGAGCCTTATTGGGAGTTGAAAACGGTCTACCGGAATGTTACCTTCTCGGCCACCAAAGGTAAATTCACTCAAAAAGAGGAAGGCGAGGCATTCTTGGACACTGTACGCCATGCGGACTTTACGGTTACGGATGTATCCGAAAAGAAAGGAAAGGAATACGCGCCACGCCTGTTCGACTTGACTTCTTTACAAGTAGAGTGTAATAAAAAGTTCGCTTTTACGGCCGATGAAACTCTCAAATTGATTCAATCTTTATACGAGAAAAAGGTTACAACCTACCCGCGTGTCGATACGACTTTCTTAAGCGATGATATCTATCCCAAGGTTCCGGCCACATTAAATGGGCTGGTCGATTATAGCGAACTGACCGCCCCATTAAAAGGTGTAAAACTACCCAAGACAAAACGGGTATTCGATAATTCGAAGGTAACGGACCATCATGCCATCATTCCGACCGGAGTCATCGCACGAAACTTGACGGATAATGAACGTAAAGTATATGACCTTGTGGCACGCCGTTTCATAGCGGCTTTTTACCCGGATTGCGAAATTTCCACAACAACCGTATTGGGTAAAGTCGATAAAGTGGAATTTAAGGTAACAGGAAAACAAATCCTGAAACCCGGATGGCGTGTTGTATTCGGAGCCGAGCAAAAAGACTCTGACGAGCCTCAACCGGAAGAAGAAGGTGTATTGCCGGAGTTCATCAAAGGAGAAAGCGGACCGCACCAACCTATCTTGAAAGAATCGTGGACCAATCCGCCCAAACCTTACACCGAAGCGACTCTCCTTCGCGCCATGGAAACGGCCGGAAAATTAGTAGATAACGATGAGTTACGTGATGCTTTGAAGGAAAATGGTATAGGTCGCCCTTCAACACGGGCCGCTATCATCGAGACTTTATTCAAACGGAACTACATTCGTAAGGAGCGGAAGAATTTATATCCTACCGCAACGGGAAAAGAACTGATTGAGACTATCCACGAAGAATTGCTCAAAAGCGCGGAGCTGACCGGACTTTGGGAAAAGAAATTACGCCAGATAGAAAAAGGCACGTACGAAGCCCGTACCTTTTTGGAGGAATTAAAACAAATGGTCAATCAGATTGTCCTTAATGTACTTTCCGACCAAACCACCCATAGCATCACCATCGAAGAGAAAAAAACAGAACCGGAAAAGAAAGCGCCATCCCCTAAAACCACTAAAAGGAAACGGGAATCAAAACCTCGAAAAAAAGTTCCCCATCTTGTATGTCCTTTGTGTAAAAAGGGAACAATCCTAAGAGGAAAAACAGCCTACGGATGCTCCGAATATAAAAACGGTTGTTCTTTCCGGATGGATTATGCTACGTATGGAGCCAACCTCACGGATGAACAGTTGGAAGAAATCTTGAGTAAATAGAAATAAAAATCCGCAAATAACTATCTATAATCCTTTGCCTGCTCGCCTATAGTGTCTATATGTGAAGTTCGCACCACAAAGGCGATAAAAGAAAAGCCCCGCATTTTTTTACGGGGCAATTAAAAAATATCACTGGATAGATTTACTTACCTGATAAATGGGATATCTTCGTTTCGTTATGAAGCTGTATCGCGCCCCATACGCCAATACATAGGGCTATCCCCCCCACGACTGACAAAAAGATAATTAGTTCCATAGCTTTACTTTTTAGATAGAGTTAATAATATAAGTCCGGATAAAAAACAAATAATAACGGCCATGCCTCCGACACTATATAACATAACAGAGTTGATACTCTCATACTTCATAATGCCGGCAAGTATGATTCCGCCAAACACCAACTTGGCAATGTCAACTAAGAATTTGCCCGTTTCTGATAATATTGTTTCTTTTCGTTCCTGTCTCATGTTGCAAATATAGGAAAATCCGATTGTGATTACAATAACTCCCGTTTTTTTCTGCAAAAAGTGTGACGGACTGTGACGGATTGATTTTTGTTATAAATATATATGTATCAATAAGATAAGGCATAAAATTAAAGATGAGTGTGACGGATGTGACGGGCAAAAAAAAGAAAAATATTTTTTGCCTTACCTCTTTTTTCTACCTTACTTTTAAATAAAAGATACCTTTTCCCAAGAGTTTAAATAAAAGATACTATTTTTAGATTTAAATAAAAGATACTCCTATCAAGGATTTAAATAAGAGATATCTTCTTGATAGAATCTGTTGTGCAAATAGAAAAATAAAAATCCGCAAACAACTATTTATTAGCTATTTACGGATGCAAAACGTTGTTCTACCAGGATTCGAACCTGGACAAACAGGACCAGAATCTGTTGTGCTACCATTACACCATAGAACAATATTTAACAAATCACCAACTCTCTTGTTAGCGGATGCAAAGGTATATACTTTTTCAAAATTTGCAAATAAACCTTCGAAAAAAATGTCCAGAAAAAAGACGTACGTGTTTTTTTAAAAGCTTATAACGATCGAGGAGATAGTCTCAAACAAGGTATTACACATATATTAATGAAAGAAAAAGACGTATGTAACGAATTAAGAAGTATATTTGCGACTTGGAAAATTATATCAATAGAAATAAATGGATCAAACAAAAGAATTAGTAAAAACGATTGTTGAAGGCCTTCAAGAAAAAAGGGGCAAAAATATTGTAACAGTAGATTTAAGCCAGACTTCTGGTGCCATTTGTCAATATATGGTTATTTGTGAGGGAAACACTCCTACCCAAGTTTCAGCGTTATCTGATTCCGTATGGGATTTCGCACGCAAGAACGCGAACGAGAAACCATTATCCATTGACGGTACACAGGGCGCTCAATGGATCGGCATGGATTATGGCACGGTTCTTGTACATATATTCCTGCCGGAACAACGTGCATTTTATAACTTAGAGAACCTTTGGGCAGACTCGAAGGTTATACAAGTACCTAACATTGATTAAGCCGGCCTAAATATTTGATGATAATCTCTTATGGAAAATAAAAACGATATATTTAATAAAACACCGAAGGGCGGGAAACCTAAGATGTTCCGCTTTAATTTGTATTGGATGTACGGGTTGATCTTCATCATGCTTGTTGCCCTATACATGACAAATGATTCTTCGGGAGCGAAAGAGCTAGGCTGGACAGAGTTCCAGAAACTAGCGCAGGAAAACGTATTCGATAAAATGACAGTCTACAACAAGAAGAACTTGGTGGAGGCTACAGTGAAAAATGGAAAGACTGAACAGGTCTTTGGGAATATGGACGTTTCTAAAATCGGGGTTTCTCCGAAAGTATACGTAAAGATCCCGTCGGCCGACAAGTTTTCCGATTTCTATGACAAAGCGGTAGCCGATAGTCACATCGATACACAAGTCCGGTTCGAGGAAGGCGATGACGCTATCTGGAATTTCTTGGTT
>URGO01000069.1 GCA_900547435.1 uncultured Parabacteroides sp. | reverse complement strand
TGGCTGGCTGGAAATGCAGGGAAAAGTGGGCAAAGGGACTTATTATGTACCCAAATGGCTCACTAACGTATCACAAGCATAATACAGTTTATCATAAACAACTGATTATAAGTTGCTATCGCAATAATTAAATGGCTCACAAATGGCTCATTAAAAGAGGGTGATTAACTTCGCTCTCTTTTTTTATGCTTGCTTTTAATGCTGCAACCATTAGTTGCAGTTTTTCTTCACCCTGTTCAATCGAATTTGTAATCCGATTAGTATATTGTGCAGAATTTCAGCGGATTGAAAATCCTTATACGCAATAACCGGCGGATGACATATCCGCCGGGACGGAATATTTTTTCTTTGGATAGCGTGTATTTCATCCGAAAAAAAGCACGCACCCTTTTGGGAAAAAGGTCGGCATAAACGGAGACAAACGTCCCATGCTTTTTATCCAAAGGTAGGCATGAAATTTTAAATTGAAAATGGAAAGCAGGAACGGGTGGGGCGGTGGTGTAGAGACGCAAGTTGCGCCTCTACTGTATGTAGGAGATCCGATGCGGGCATTTATTCCCGGAATAGCGGAGCAATCACCGTGCTATCCCCGTCATTGGGAGCCGGCTGGATGCCCAAAAGCCGACAAATAATCAGGTAAAGGTTTACGTTCGGCATGACGGGTAGCTCCGCTCCTTGTTTGAATGAAGGTCCTGCCGCATAGAAAATAGCTTCCATTTCAGGCGTATAGTTATCGTAACCATGCGCTCCGCCGGCATAGGCATCCGGATTGTTGCGGAATACTACATACGTGCCTATGTTGGGCGCAACGACCAGTTCCGGTACACGCGGATTCTTCCCGTAAACAAACTTTTCCGGAATCTCGCCCTTTTTCCAAACCGTAACATTCGGTACCTTTTTCAGGATTTCGTATGCTTTATCCACATAGCCCGGTTTGGGGTAGAGCAGGGTAGGCACTCCTTCGAATACATGGTGGAAGCTATCGCGCGGGAGGTAATCGGCCAGGTTCACCGATTCTTCAGGTGTATAGGTTGCCATGCCATGATCCGATACGACCAGAAAATCAATCTGAGGGAAGATATCCAAGCTCCGTGCCCGGTTGAAGAAGTACCCCAATACGCTATCTACATGCTCCACCATAGCGAAGGTTGCCGATGAGTCGGGTGTGCACAGGTGCCCTGTATGGTCGGGTTCTTCCAGGTACCACATAATCAGGTGCGGGCGTTGCTCCTCCGGGCGCTGCAACCAGGCGATGACCGAGTCGGCACGGTTTCGGAAAGGCACTGACGAGTCGAACTTCTTCCACGTAGAGGGTTGCCCGTCGGGAAGGGCTATCTCGCTCCCCACCCAATAGAAGGAGGCGGTGCGTATTCCTTGGCGTTCTGCGGTATTCCAAATCGGTTCGCCTCCGAAGAAACGCGGATCGGAACAACGCATCGTATACACACTATCTAACTCGGCATCATAAAAGGAGTTGTTGATAAGTCCGTGATGATCCGGGTGTAATCCGGTGGCCATGCTGTAATGGTTGGGGAAAGTAACGCTGGGATAACAAGGCCGGAACGCGGCGCGGACACCCACACGGGCTAATGAGTCCAAAGTCGGGGTATGTGCCTTCGTGGGATAATCGGAGCGGAAACCATCCATGGATAAAACAACTACATAACGGTCTGCCACCTGAGGGGTAGGAGTGCAACTTGCCAGCAGGAGGCATAGCACGCCAATGAAACTGCATAATTTCAATTTTGTCATAACTCTATCATTGAATTTTGGTGCAAAAGTAGGAACAAAACCGCTAATCCATATTAAGAAGCAATGAAAAAACACCAGATTTAGAGGTGATCTGCTATGAAAAGCAAAGAGAAAGTAGTACTTTCGCAGGAAATTAAAAAACGGAATGAGAATGAAAAATGTAGGAATAAGCATAGCAAAATGCCTGCTTGTGTTGTTGGTGGGATGTGTTACTTCGTGCAAGAGCGTGGATGTGCCGCAAAAAGAGACCTTGTCCGAATACCCCAAACGGGAGTTCCGGGGGGCATGGATACAGACGGCTTTTCAAGGCGAATACAAGGAGATGTGCCCCGCGGAGATGCGGCGTAGTTTTATCCGCAAGCTCAATTTCCTGGAGGCGTGCGGCATCAATGCCATTATCTTTCAGGTACGACCGGAGGCGGATGCTTTCTACCGCTCGGAACTGGAGCCTTGGAGTCGTTTTTATACCGGCGAACAGGGATTGGCTCCTGAAGGTAATTTTGATGTGATGGCCTTCCTGATAAAAGAATGCCATAAACGGAATATGGAGTTTCATGCATGGCTGAATCCTTATCGAATCAGTACGGCCGGGAATACGAAGTTTGCCGCTTCGCATATCTATCATCGCCATCCGGAATGGTTCGTAACCTATAACAAGCAGATATTGTTCGATCCGGGATTACCGCAATCCCGCCAATTTATTTGTCGGGTGGTAAAGGATATCGTAACCCGCTATGATGTGGATGCCATTCACATGGATGATTATTTCTATCCCTATCCGGCCGCGGGTCAGGCTTTCCCCGATGACAAGAGCTTTCGCCGGTATGGATTGGCCAAGGGCTATAAGCCATCTCAGCGTGCCGACTGGAGGCGGGAGAATGTCAACCAGTTGATTCGCGAGTTGAAGCGTACCATTCTTTTAACCAAGCCCTGGGTGCGTTTTGGCATCAGCCCCTTTGGCATTTACCGGAATAAGAAGAGCACACCGGACGGAACGGGAAGCAATACCAACGGATTACAAAACTATGATGACCTTTATGCGGATATCTTGTATTGGGTAAATCAGGGGTGGATAGATTATAATATACCTCAGATTTATTGGGAAATAGGGCATCCGGCGGCTGATTACATCACGTTGATTAAATGGTGGAGCAAAAATGCCGGGAATGTACCGTTGTATATCGGGCAGGATGTGGCACGTACCATGAAGGTAGACCAGTTGACCGAGAAAATGCGCTATGAACGTAATCTTCCTGCCATCCAAGGAAATTGTTTCTGGCCGGCCAACGAATTACTTTGGAATAACCGGGGGGTAGCGGATAGTTTAAAGACACATTACCACCGTTATCCGGCTTTGATTCCTGCCTATACGCATCTGCATGACCGGGCGCCGAAAGAGGTAAAGGGACTGAAGGCCGAGTGGACTCCGGATGGTTATATCCTTCGTTGGAAGGCTGAGCAGAGCAAGACGAATCCGGAGCTGGCAAGCTATTTCGTGGTTTATCGTTTCGCCAATAAAGAGAAGGTCGATTTGAATAATCCGGCTCATATTGTAGCCATTACCCGAGATACACATTATAAATTGCCTTACGAAGATGGAAAAGTCAAATACCGGTATGTGGTAACCTCCGTAGACCGTTTCCATAACGAGAGTAAGAAAGGGAAGAGTAAGAAGGTGAAGCTATAGGGGATAGGTTATGGGTTAGAAGGTTATGAGTTGACGAGTTGACAAGAAGACGAGTTGACAAGGCATTAGGCTATAACCTTGTCGGCTCTATGTCCTTTTGTTAACCTATTAACCTTTTTAACCTTGTCAACTTGTAACCTTGTCAACTCGTTTTAATGGAAGAACGGGGCTACATATTCCGAGGATTTGTTTTCGACTATTATCCGGTTCATATTATAAGTAATCGTAACTTCCATTGTATTCTCATCCATTGTAAAGTCGTCCATCCCATAATCGGAAGGAATGAAGGGAGGAATGAGCGCCTCCAGATAATCAGCTGCAGAGGGCGTGTTTGCTGCCTCCACTTCGCATACCGGTAATCGGATACCTAAATCCGCAACTCGTCTGCCTTCTCCGAAGAAGATTTCCTGTCGCATCAGATAAAGCAGGGTAAGTAGTTCATCAATGCCGGAAGTTTTATCTATCATATCCTCTGTTACGGAGGTTCCTGAAATATAGGGAATGGAAATAAGATTAGGCGACCGACGGTCAAGTACCAATCCCGTGCGGAACGGTTCGCCTGCGGATGCCGCTACGCTATATCCTGAATTATCGGGGAAATGCTTGTAGCCTCCGTTGAAACGCTCTTCAAGCTGATCGTTGATATCCTGCTGGACCGGACGGGATTTCACCAAAGTAAGCAATTGCTGCATATAGGTCTTAGCCTGCGCTTCGTTATTGTCTGCCAGAGAGGCTTCGGCCAGAATTAAATAGTTTTCTTCGGCTTTAGCCAGATTGATGGGACGCTGTTCGGTAGCAGACAGTTGGAAATATTTCGGGTCAAGAAAATCCAAACGCGGGAGCGGCTGGAACCAGGTGTCCCATACCGCCTCTTGGATAGGATTGTTTACCCCGTTGGTCCCGTCAAATTCCACCTGTTTCACGAAATCGGAGGATAACTCCAAAGCTGTCCGGGCTTCAGAAGAAGCACTCTCCTTATCGCCAAGCCTATAATAGGTTCGCGCCTTCAGGGTATGGACGAATGCTTTTTCTTCGTCTGTATCGGCATAGGCTAAGGTGCTGTCCAGTATATCCAGAGCCGTATGCAGGTATTCATTCCATGTCTTTATTTCTCCTCCCTCGGTGTCAGGAAGCCCCCGGAAATATTCTCCTCCCAGAATAAAGGAGAACGCTTTGATGTAATAGAGATTGAACAGGTCGCTGCGTGTCGTGGAAGCATCGGCCTCGGCAACAGTTCCGATGCCGTAATCGGCAGCCTCGCGCAATTTCCCTATATGACGCTGTAGACCGGTTACATCGGTATCTGTATAAAGGATGCGGGGGATGTCGAACACTTGGCTGCTTCGGGAGTAGTTGTTGAAATAGTTATCTGAGAGGATTTCCATGAGTTCGCAATAGTTTCCCATCGCTTCGGCAAAAGAGCGGTTCGCACCATTAACCCATGCCTGCATGGCGTTGGCTGAATTTAGGAACGTATCGTCAGTTACGTTTGGATTTATAATGTCATCCGGAAGCAATAGTTCGCAGGAATTCAAGGATATGCCGACAGAGGCAGCCCATAAGATGTATTTGAATGTTTTCATATTCCGTTCTTTTTTTCTGTTTTAGAAGTTGATTCTGATAGTCCCGATGTACTGGCGCGGTGTAGAATAGGTTGAATAGTTGATTCCTCCGGTCGCTACAGCTCCCTGCGATAAAGCTCCGGACAGGGATGCATCCGGGTCTACCGATGACGCCGTGAATGACAATGGATTGTAGACATTGAAACCGAGAGTTATCTTTTTCAATAATTTACGAGGGTTGACCGTATAGGTAACACCGATGTTGCGTATTTTCAGAAAATCAGCCTTTTCTACAAAGAAGTTTGTAAAATCCAGCCATGCTTGTGCTTGAGAGATTCCTTCCAAAGCCTGTTCGGGAATACTTGGGTCTTTTAGTCCTTTCGAGAAGCGGAACTGGCGGTCGAATGAGTGGACATACGACCCCGTCTGATAGTCGCCATTCAGGAAAAACGACAGATTCTTGTAATCGACGTTCAGTGAGAAGTTTCCATAGAATGTAGGTAAAGTAGAGCCTAAATCCTGTAGCTGTTGTACTTCCTTGAGGGTGCCATCCGGATTCAAGACAGCCTTTGAACCCCGGATAAATCCCACAGGCTTGCCTTCTTCCACAACCGTTTGCACGGTGCGCGAAGAAAAGCCTCCGATGGCAAACGGAACTGTTCCTCCGGCATCCAGCACCTTGTTATGGTTGGTGTTGAAAGAAGTGTTCAGCCTTACATGCCAATCGCGGGTATCTACTATCTGGAATGCAGCCGTAATTTCAATACCTTTGTTTTCAATCTCGCCTACATTTTTCAGGTAATTGGCTTCCTGACCGGACGAAGGAAGTGAAGGCACGCTAAACAATGCGCCTTTCGTCAGTGCGTAATAGTATGTAAATCCGATGTTCAGAAAGCGGTCAAGCAGCACGGCATTGAACCCGGCTTCATACGAATGCTTTTTTTCTGGACCTAAGTCGGCATTCCCGTATTGTCCGAATGAGGCGGCTTGCTGACCCAGGAATGAGTTGACAGCTATTGTCTTTTGATAGGCAAATGCCGGAGGATAGCTTCCCGCGATACCGTAGTTCGCGAAGAGTTTCAATGAATTGACAAGATTGCTCTTTTCCATCGCGGAGCGCATAAATTCTTCGTCAGACAATTGATAGGAAAAGCCTACTTTCGGATATGCCTGCCACCCGACATTGCTGCCGAACGCTGTATTATAGTCCGTCCGCAAACCTAAATCAATGTAGTATTTATCTTTGAATCCGATGTTTTCCTGCACAAATACACCGTAATTATACAGGTAGCTCAACCATTCATCGGCGGTCAGGATGCCGGCGCCGGTCATAATCTGTGCTCCGTCTCTTACGTTGGTTCCGCTATAGACAGACTGGTGGTCGTATGTGCTGAAATATTGGAATCCGGCCGTTGTAACGGAACTCAGCAAATCCTTATAGCGGAATTTGTACTGGCCGTTCAGGTCGATGGTGAGGCCCATATATTTGCGATCAAAGTTATTGATGCTTCCTGCATCCGACGTGCCTGCGGGTTTCTGCTGGGTGTGGATCAGATATTCGTTCGTCGTGATGACCTTATTGGTATTTAGGCGGTAGTCCAGACCGACTGTCCCTTTAACGGTCAGATTCTCTATGGGAGTATAGAGTATGGAATGGGAGGTCTGGAAACGGCGGACGGATTCCCGGTTGTTTTGTAAGGCCTCGGCCTTATCGACGAATGCTTTCATCTGATTGTATTCATATTCGTCCGCTAAATCAATATTCGGGTTGAAGCTTACCGGATTCCCGTCCGGATCTGTGTAAGAGAAATTGGCAGCAGCCGACCCTTCAGCAAACCACAGGCCGGTATATCCTCCTTCGTTGCCGTTTCGGCTGCGTCCGAAATCCTGGATAGTCATACCGAATGAATTCTGATATTCAAGAAACTAGTTTATCTGGACACGTGAGCCGAAACGCAAATCTTATTTCTTGTCTTCATTGGTGTTGAGTATTAATGTACCGGAGTTATTGCTCATGCTGAATCCCAAGCTGAAACCGTATTTTTCGTTCCCGCCGTCCATCGTGAGTCCGTATTTCTGATAAAATCCTGTTTGGTGCAACAAATCTTTGGTGCGCTTGAAATAATAGAATTGCGATGATGCTGCATTCGCCCCCAATTGTGTTTCAAAAGATACGTTCAGACGGCCTTCTCCTCCCTTTTTGGTGAAGATTTGAATGACTCCGTTAGCAGCGTCCGATCCGTAAAGTGTGGTAGCCGCGCCTCCGGTTACATATTCGATATGATCGATGTTTTCCATCGGGATGTCTCCAATGGAACCGCTTGAAGCGCTGTTTCCGCTTAATGAGTTATTCAGGTTTAAGGTCGCTGCCGTATTCATGTTGTCCACACGAACGCCGTCTACATAGATTACGGGAGTGGAACTGGAATAGGCAGAAGACAGACCGCGCGATCGGACCAGTGAGGTGGTCCCCGGCTGTCCGTTCGACAAAGTTATCTGTACATTAGGAAGTGCATTTTGCAACATCTGGTCGATACGTCCTTGAGGCATCCTGCTTAATTCGCCTCCGTCAATGGTTGCCACATTTGACGATAGGCGTCGTTTGGATATCTCAGCTCCCTGCCCGGTAACCACCACTTCGTCCAGATTGAAATAGTCTTCGTTCATTTCTATGGTCAATGGTTCTGTGGCTGAATCCAGGTGGACTTCGCGTGCCTCATAACCTAAGTAAGAGATTTTCAATGTCTCTTGAGAATCGTTTACCGGAAGCGAAAAGTTTCCGTTTAGGTCTGTAATCGTTCCTACTGTAGGATTGTCTTTCAAGGCAACAGACACTCCCACCAGAGGCTCTTGCGTTTTCCTGTCTATCACTTTTCCCTTGACTTCCTCGTCAGGTGCAGAAATGGAGAGGCTTGACAGCGCATAAATTAAAAATAAACATTTCATATATTGGATTCTCAAATTTAGATAGGAAGCTTGCTCTTTATGCCAGGGCAATAAGAGACACTCATCACAAAAAATTAATTGAATAATATGCTTTCGTTCATAAAAACGGCACAAAAGTACATATTTTGTGCAATACACGAAAAAATCCGCTTATTAAGTTTATTAGTTTTTAAGTTATTACTCTTTTTTTGCGGTAAACTTAAGAATCTGCAAACTTAAAAACGTACTTCGATAGACAACAAAAGAGGCACCGCAGACTTGTGTGCGATGCCTCTCTTTGAGTAGTTATATGTGTATGTGTTCTAATTAATTGAAGATATAGCGAACACCAACTTGGAAGCTCCAGCATTCGTTATAATCATGATTATAAGAATAGGTCTCGGTCGGAGCTACGCCGTTACCATCACGATACATAGAGAATGTCGGAACATTATTGGCATCACGGCCTTCGTACTTTAAGATACGGCCGTTGTTGCTATTGGCCATAGTCTTTCTTACACCCCATTTCGAATTGAATAAGTTCCCGATGTTCATGAAATCCAAAGAAAGCTGTAACTTGTTGGTCGTCTTGCCTACTTTAATCGAGAAGTCCTGAACGATGCTCAAATCAAAACGATGTACCCACGGAGCGCGTGCGGCATAAGCCTCAGCATATTCGCCTTTATGATTCTTCAAATAAGAATCTTGCTCAACAAATGCCCAGAAAGCGGTGCGGTCGGCTTCGTTCGTGAAGTTGATTTCACTATCATCTTTCGGGATGTACATCAAATCGTTACCAATACCGTCTCCATTCATATCATTGGTGTATAAGAATGAATTTCCGTACGGAGAATAACCGGTATAGAATAGGTTGAAATGAGTATCGAAGCCTGGTTTGGCATGTTCTGCTGTATAGTTTACAGATGCGATCAAGCGGTCAGGGATAACATATTGAGAACGCTGGACTGTAGCAAAGTTCGGACCATCGATGGTGTACAGACCTTGCCATGTAGAGTTGGCGTTATTACCGGGGAGTCCGGTTATCTCTTTTGATTCTGTACGCGTATAAGAAGCCATCAAATCTAAATTACGTATCGGAGATGCATTTACCGTTACGTTAAATGTATAGCCATGACCTTTGTGTGTATTCGTCAAAACACAAGCGCTGGTCAAATCCTGATAATATTGGTAATCGCGAACCGTAGTGACCTTACCATCTGCTCCTGTTACCTGATGCGTAGGATAAATCAAACGGTTGTCCGCACCTGAGAATCTTTCCCAAGAATCGTCAGCGTCCTTGATATTATAGTTTACCATGTTCACCGCATTTACATTCTTGGTGTACATGAACTCACCCGTAATACTCAACGGGAAAGTGGTCGGGAACTGATAATCTACTGCGATAGACGATTTCCATACTTGCGGCATCTTGAAATCAGGGTCAATTCCGGCTACAGCACTTGGGCGCTGGCCTTCTTCCGGGCTGATAGTAGTCGGCAGGCCTAATGTCTCAATCATCTGATTGACATCGGTAATCATGCCGCCTTTGAGCAGATCCAAACGTGGGTCGCGAGAAGCGATTGTTCCGTCATCATTGTATTTTGTAACGATAGATACGGCGTTCTGTACCATACCTGAGTTTGTCGGCATATTGGTGAAGTAAACCAACGGGAGACGTCCGGCAAACAGCCCTGTACCGCCGCGAACCTTCAGTGTGTTGTCTTTCAATACATCCCATACAAAACCTACACGCGGAGATACCTGCAATTTAGCGCCCGGCCATTTTCCTGTGTCAATATGCTTCCCGCCGAAGTCTAATTCGTAAATAGCGTTGTTACGCATTACGTCATCATCATTAAACAGGATTTCATCGAAACGGATACCTGCTGTCAACTTAAAATTCTGAACGATATTCCATTCATCTTGTACATAGAGACCAATTTGGCTAAAACGTACCTGTGCGGCCGGATTAGTCTCTCCGTTATACCCGTAAGTCAGTGCAAACGTTTCAGGAGCCGCGCCGTTCAGGAAATCATCAATGCTGCGATAACGATAATAGCCTGTACCGTTACGCATATACGAGTTGTTTGCCAGCTGATGTTCGTAACTGAAACCGGCGGTCAATTTATGATTGCCTAAGTATGAAGTGAAGTTGTCCGTTACCGTGAAGATCTTATTATTTACGGCATTGTTATAGGTAAACAATTCGTACCCCAATGACATATACGGTTGCAAAGTCTGCACTCCGGTTACGTCATCATAGCCGGCCATAATATCGATGAATGGGAACGGAGATGAATTGGTTCCGCGGATATCCTGGATATTCGAGTAGGTGAATAACAATTGGTTCGAAATCTTATCGCTGAAACGGCTATTCAAATCAGCAGATACCGAATTTACCTTGTTGTCTTGTGAATACAAGGAATTAGCAAAGGCCATTGAATATTGTGAGAAACGGTTCATGCCATTCAGACGATAACCCGTATCGCTGGAGTTTCCGTTTGTCTGATTCCAGGCTGTATTCTTCGTATAGTTATAACGAACGGCCAATTTGTGGTCGTTGTTGATATTCCAGTCAATGCGGCCTAATAACTTCAGGTTTGTTTCATCGGCCGGGAAGTTGGTATAAGAACCGGTATCGTACCCATAACGGTCGCGTACAAATTCAGATACCCGTTGCATATCCGCCAATGTGGTACGAGAGATGTAGTTGTCCGGATCGGCAACGCCATTTTCAGAAGCACGCCAGTTTACTACCGTAGACGGAACTTTCTGATATTCCACGTTGGCAAAGAAGAACAATTTGTCTTTGATAATTGGGCCACCGAATGTAGCACCATAGATGTGCTTGTCGTTTTCAGCCGGAACATTCATACTTTCGCCATCCACGCGGTTACCGCGCATATTGTCATTGTAATGGTACGTATAGGCGCTTCCCTTAAAGGTATTCGTTCCTGACTTGGTAATGGCATTGATACCACCGCCGATGAAGTTCGTCTGGCGCACATCGAATGGCGCGATGACTACCTGCACTTCTTCGATAGCGTCCATGGAAATCGGATTACCGCCACCGGGCAGACCGTCGTTCAGACCGAAGTTGTTGTTGAAGTTCGCTCCGTCTACCGTAAAGTTGGTTGAGCGGCCATCACCTCCGGCGAAGCTCATGCCGTTGGCATACGGAGAGATACGTGCCAGGTCTTCGATGCTGCGGTTGATGGTCGGGATGCTGTTCATCTTTTCGTTCGAGATGTTCAGTGCCGCACCTGTCTTTTCTGTCATGAAGCGTGTGCGCTCAGCCGTAACGACCACTTCGTCCAATTCCTCAGACGATTCTTTCAAATCCACATTCAAGTTGTAGGTTTCACCCAATTGTAAAGTCACTTCTTTGAAGATAGCCGTCTGATAGCCAAAGTAAGAAACGGTAATCTCATACGGACCGACGGTACGCATACCCTGAAGGTCGAAACTGCCATCCAGGTTGGTGATGGTCCCATAGTTCGTGCCCGAAGGCGTGTGTACCGCCATGATGGTAGCACCGATTACAGGCTCTCCGTTCGAAGAGACTTCTCCACTCATGCTTGCTGTTGTAACCTGTGCCAGGGCAGGAGCCACGCACAACAGGCTGAACAAAGCAATGAGAAACAAACTGTGTAATTGTTTTTGCATAACTTTTTATTGTTTAAAATGATAAAAATCCGTTGCAAAAGTACATATTTTATAGGACATACGAAAGTTTCCCTCGGCTAATCCCTTGAAATAGGCCTCCTCTGCTTGAAACTTCGTTAAAATTCGGCACAAAAATAAGGCAATTCTAACATACGGGAGGTTACAGACTGTATATAATCCTGTTACAATTCTGTTTCAAATCTTATTGGACGGGATTTTACCGATAGTTTCGGTTCAGGAATTTCTTGATTTTCTTCAGGGCGATGGTAATCTGGTTTTCAACCGTCTTCTCCGATATCTGCATCCGTGTGGCAATCTCCCGATTGCTCATGTCTTCGTCCCGGCTTTTCCGGTAAATCTCCCGGCACCGTTCCGGGAGCATGGTGATGGCCTCTTCGATTAGCAGATACAATTCGTTTGTCTCCGCCTCGAAAGTCGCGTCGCCATCGGCGTCGATTAAGAATTCGGCTTCGTCCAGCCCCGCGTATTCCTTTTTGTCGCGCAGATAGGTCAGCGCCTTGTTTCGCGCCGCCTGAAACAGGTACGATTTGAAGGATTGCCGGATTTCCAGCACTTTTCGGTTTTCCCAGATTGACGCGAACAAATCTAATGCCAAATCTTCAGAGCCGGCTTTATCATGGATGAAGAAGTCGATAAATTGGCATAGATTGTCCATGTATTTATGAAACAAATATTTAAATGCCAACTTATCATCCTCCCTTATCAACTTCAGTAGCAATATATCTTCGTCTATCTGCGTCATATATCCTGGGCTTCAGCTTAACGAATGCAAATATAAGCAAAATTTTTAAGCGAAAGCTTAGAAAATGAGATTTCAGTGATGCAATTGGGGCGATATGGGTTAAAGGAGGCTAATTTCCGCATCTCGGATTCCCCTCTTCCGCTCCGGCAAAGATAGGCATGAACGAAAACGAACATGGGCATAAACGGCAACGAACATAGGCATGAATCCGGGCGGACATAGGCATGAATTTTTTTATCGTGCAAATCTTTGGCGGATTGGTATGAAAAGACAGCTTTTTTACCTAAATTTGTCCCAAGGAATATTAACAAACAAAAAACTACAAGTATGAAATTAAGAAAAACTCTCCTGATGACCCTGTCGTTGCTAACGATTGTCGGCATCCCGCTTCAAGCGGAAACTCCTGAGCAGAAAGCTGAACGTATGGAATGGTTCTCACGTGCCAAATTGGGCATTTTTATCCATTGGGGCATTTATTCCAAGGGCGAGACCTCCGAAAGCTGGGCGTTCCATAATAAGACGGTTACGCTGGAGGACTATATGAAACAGAAAGATGCCTTCACCGCCGCCAACTATGACCCGGCTTATTGGGCGAAGCTGATTAAGGAAAGTGGGGCGCAATACACCGTCATTACCACCAAGCATCACGACGGATTCGCGCTTTGGGATACCCAGGCGGGCGATTTCAGCGCGGTCAACTCCTCGCCGGCCGGAAGGGATGTTCTGGCGCCTTTTGCCGAAGAGGTGCGCAAGCAGGGCATTAAGCTGGGGTTCTATTACTCCCTGATTGACTGGCCCAGGGAAGATTATCCGAATATCTACCGGGAAGGGCCGGCGCGCTACGATATTTATAAGGAACCGGAACGCTGGAAGCATTTCGTGGATTTCAACTTCGCGCAATTGCGGGAGCTGAACAATACCTGGAAGCCGGACCTCTACTGGTTCGACGGGGACTGGGAGCAGAAGGCCGAGGACTGGAAGGCCAAGGAGATTGTCGAAATGCTGCGCGAGACGAATCCGGGAGTCATCATCAATTCGCGAATACAGGGGTATGGCGATTATGATACACCTGAGCTGGGCGTCCCCGTTACCCGTCCGCAGTCCAAATGGTGGGAGACGTGCATGACCATTAATGATTCGTGGGGCTATCGCACGGGGGATACCAATTACAAGAGCGAGATGGTGATTTTGCGGATGTTGGTAGATTGCATCAGCCTGGGAGGTAATCTGTTGCTGGATATCGGTCCGAAGGCCGACGGTACAATTCCGGAAGAGCAGGTTGCCATCCTAAAGGAGCTGGGGCGCTGGACATCCAAGCACCGTGAAGCCATCTATGACACGAAACCGGGTATTCCGGCAGGACACGTGCAGGGCTATACCTCGCTAAGCCTCGACGGGAAGACGCTTTACGTTTACCTGCCTTACACACCGAACGAGAATGTCGAAATCAAGGGACTGAAGAGCCGGATTAAGGATGTACGCGTAGTAGGGAGCGACGCTACCTTAAAGTGGGTACGCTATAACGACATTTCCTGGAGCGAAGTGCCCGGAGTCTGCTATGTGGAAGTTCCGGAAAATGTCTTGGACAAACACATAACCGTGCTTGCCGTAGACCTGGAAGAGCCTGTACAGCTTTATCGCGGAGCGGGCCAGGTGATTAGTTTCAACGATTATGACCATTAAACATTCCATTTTCATGAAAAGATTATTCTTATTCGCAGCGCTGATGTGCATCGCATCGCCTGCATTCAGCCAGCAGTCTCTGTTCGAACGCTATAAAGCCGTGCTGACCGAACCGCGCAGCTATGACTGCTTCCGTACCGTCGACGAGATAAAAATAGATGGCAATCTGGACGAAAAGTCCTGGGCAAGGGCGCAGTCCTCGGAGGCATTTGTGGATATTCGCGGGGAAGGCTATCCGGTACCCTCAAAGGCTACCACGGTCAAGATGCTTTGGGATGACAAGTATCTGTACATAGGGGCTACCTTAATTGAGAGCAACATCGTGGCCAATCTCACGCAGCGCGATACCATAATATATTATGACAACGATTTCGAGGTGTTTTTGGACCCGGATGGCGATGGAATCCGTTATTTCGAATTCGAGAACAACGCGCGGGGTGTCCTCTTCGACCTGATGCTGGAAAAACCCTACCGCAGCAACGGATCCTTTTTTATTCCCTGGGATTGCAAAGGCTGGCAGCTGGCGGTCGGGCTGAACGGGACGCTGAACAAAGAGGATGACGTGGACAATTCGTGGACGGTCGAGATGGCCATTCCCTTCGATGCGTTGACCTACAATTTCGACAATCCGAAGAAATACTCCACATGGCGCATTAATTTTTCGCGCGTGCAGCACCTCGTGAAGGGTGAACCGGAGGAAAACTGGGTGTGGTCGCCCACCGGACGTGTTGATATGCACATGCCCGATCGTTGGGGATTCCTCCACTTCCTGAATGCTCCGGCGGGGGCGCGGATGAAGAGCGCCGGCCCCGGATTGGATATGAACGCTTACAAACTGATTTGGGCGATGTTCTACGCACAGCTGGATAGCTTCAAGGAGAAGGGCGCCTATCTGGATTCGACGGAGGCTTTCCCCCTGACCGACGCTGAGCTTTCCGGCCTCCGCCGGGAGGATATCCGTGTGGAGGCTACCTCCGCACAGTTCCTTATCCGGGTTGACCTGCCGGCACGCGGAGAGTGCTATACGGTAGACCATGACGGAAGATTTACAATCGGAAAACTAAAATAATGTAATAAAATGTGGCAATTTTGTTTGAGTAAAGGAATATTATTTGTTCCTTTGCTTGCAAAATTGCTAATTAAAGATGAAAAATATGACAGCAAAGAAATTTTTATTACAAGAAAAGGATATTCCGACGGCGTGGTATAATATCGTAGCCGATATGAAGAGAGAACCCATGACTAACTTGGGTCCGCAGACCGGGAGGCGGATGGAGGAGGAGGATTGGGGTCAGCTCGTCTAAACAGCCGGGGCGAGACAGGAGATGGGGACGGCGGGGGGCGGGAT
>URGO01000068.1 GCA_900547435.1 uncultured Parabacteroides sp. | reverse complement strand
ATTAAACGCATACTGGATATTGCACTCGCCCACAATGCCCAAATGACGGATAGTCTGGCGGGACAAGTCCTGCAACCAGGTCAGTTCCTCGTCGGTCAACGAGCAAGTCGGCGCTACCACGATACTTTCGCCTGTATGCACGCCTAACGGGTCAACATTCTCCATGCTTACCACCGTAAAGCAATGGTCGTTCTTATCACGGATTACTTCAAATTCAATCTCTTTCCAACCTTTCAGCGATTCCTCCACCAAGATTTGCGGAGCATAGGCAAAGGCATTCTCCGCCAATTCGCGCAATTCGGCTTCATCCTTACAGATTCCGCTTCCCATACCGCCCAAGGCGTATGCCGAACGTACCATGACCGGGAACCCGATTTTGTGTGCGGCGGCTACGGCATCCTCCATATTCTCTACCGCCTGGCTCACCGGAGTCTTGATATCAATTTCCGTCAGTTTCTTGACAAACAAATCACGGTCTTCCGTGTACATGATAGCTTCGACCGAAGTACCCAGCACCTGCACGCCATATTTGGCCAACGTTCCGTTCGTGTAGAGCGCCGTACCGCAATTCAGCGCGGTTTGTCCGCCAAAAGCCAGCAAAATACCGTCCGGCTGTTCCTTTTTGATGACTTCTTCTACGAAATAGGGAGTGATAGGCAAGAAATAAACCTTGTCGGCAACGCCTTCCGAAGTTTGAATAGTTGCGATATTCGGATTAAGCAACACGGTGCTGATGCCCTCTTCCCTCATGGCCTTCAGCGCTTGCGAGCCCGAATAGTCAAATTCACCTGCTTGTCCGATTTTCAATGCACCGGAACCCAGAACTAATACTTTTTTAATGCCGCTTTTTGACATAATAACTTTTGTTTTATTACTTTTAATGAATGGTCGCAAACGTCCATTCGTTTCTTTATTCGTGCAAAGTTAGCAATTATGGATAAAATACAAAGCATCCAAAGCGATTTAAATTTGCATATTTATGCATTTATGCGTTTTTATTCCCAATAAAGCCTAAAAAACCTTACCGGGCTTCCAACGCCTCTTTTGCCTTTTGGGCTGCTTCCTCAATATCTTTACCAAAATCTTTGAAGCCCGCCTTCACCCGCAAGGCCGAATAAGCGGTCTGATACTTGGCAATCTCCATTTTCTCCTCAGCGGTCAGTTCTTCCGCAAACTTCTCATAAATATCTCCGGTGAACTTTTCAAACTTCTTGTCCGCCTTTTCCCAATCTTTCTCCGAATACGAATCGGCATGGGCACGCACATCTTCTACAAAATCCGAGAAATCCTTCACGTATGACTCTTTATTCCCGCACGCGTTCAAAACCAACAAGGCAAATGCCATCAATAATATCTTCTTCATACCTTAATATATTATATTAATACGTTTAAGCACCAGGCAAACTTAAAGAAAAATCCGTTAAGTTCCAACCGGCAAAGGCATAATGAATCCTAAAGACGCACAAAAACGGGCAAAACATCCGACAAAGGAATCGTCTAACAGCTGTGCAACTTGCGTCTAACAGCTGTTAGACGCAACGGACACAGCCGTTAGACGCAAAGTACACACCTGTTAGACGATTCATCTCCGGCGAAGAAAATACCTTCACATACCTACCCGCTTCCAGGTCTCGCCCACCTTTTTCCCCTCCAATTGAGAAAAATCAACTAAAAAGCCCATTTTTTTCTTGAAAAAAGTTTGGTGGTTTTATTTTTTTCGTACATTTGCCCAACAGAAAATACATTTTATAAAAATAATAGTTTATGGAAGTAAAGAAATCACCGAAAGCGGACCTTGAAAGAGGTAAGACCATGAGTGTCCTGATGGGATTCATCGTGGGCCTGGCAGTCCTTTTCGTAGGCTTCGAATGGAGCACGAAGGATGTCATGGTTGTCGATGAAACAGAACAGGTTCAGGACGTCATCGCTGAAGAAGAAATTGAAATCACAAGGCAAGAAAACACTCCACCGCCCCCACCACCTCCAGCAGCACCGGCTGTTGCAGAAGTGTTGACGGTCGTAGATGATGACGTTGAGCTTGCCGACGTAGAAATCGCTTCTTCGGAAGACGATGCAAGTGCAGCACAGGCAGAAACATATGTGGCTCCTGTTGTTGAAGAAGAAGAGGAAGAAGAATCTGCACAACAGATTTTCAGCGTAGTAGAAAAGCAACCGGAATTCCCGGGCGGTATGTCAGAGTTGATGAAGTTCTTGGCTAAAAGCATCAAGTATCCGGTAATCGCACAGGAAAACGGCATTCAGGGACGTGTTGTTTGTTCGTTCGTGGTGAACCGAGACGGTTCAATCGTGGACATTCAAGTAATGCGTGGTGTAGACCCATCATTGGACAAAGAGGCTGTCCGTGTGATCGGTACGATGCCTAAATGGAAACCGGGTGAACAGCGCGGCAAACCCGTACGTGTAAGATTTATCTTGCCGGTACAGTTCCGCTTGCAATAAGAGGACATTCTTTTAATTTTTTCATTTTGGTAAAATTAATAATTAAACAATTAAATGAAGGAAGGCTACGTATTTTAAGGCGTAGCCTTTTCTTTGTTTAAAGTTCCGGATGCTACACAACCTATAACAATAAACTCATAAACTAATAAACTCATAAACTTATTACATATCATGTTGAGTTTTGAAAATATCCTGCAACAAATAGAAGATGCAATCCGCAAACTCGAGTTCGATTGCCCGCCGGCCAGCCTGTATGAACCGGTCAAATACATTCTCTCATTAGGTGGCAAACGTATCCGCCCGGCTTTGGTGCTGATGACATATAATATGTATAAGGATGACACCTCGTCTGCACTGAATACGGCACTGGGATGGGAAGTATTCCATAATTTCACGTTGCTGCATGATGATTTGATGGACAAAGCCGACAAGCGCCGGGGAAAAGCAACGGTACATACGGTATGGAACGACAATACGGCCATCCTCTCCGGAGACGCGATGCTGATAGCGGCTTACCAGCTCATCGGACAAACCGCCCCAAAGCACCTGAAACCGGTGCTGGACCTGTTTACCCGTACAGCCGCGGAGATATGCGGAGGCCAGCAATATGACATGGAGTTTGAAAAACGCCGGGATGTAACGGAAGAGGAATATATCGAGATGATCCGCCTGAAGACCGCCGTATTACTGGCCGGCGCGTTGAAATGCGGAGCTATCCTGGCAGATGCTCCGAAGGAGGACGCCGAACACCTGTATCAGTTCGGCATCAACATCGGACTGGCATTCCAATTGCAGGACGATTTGCTGGATGTATATGGCGCCCCGGCCACATTCGGAAAGAATATCGGGGGAGATATCTTGTGCGACAAGAAGACCTTCCTGTTGATTCATGCATTCCGCCAGGCAAACGAGGAGCAACGGGCCTCTTTGAACCGATGGATTGGCGCGAAGGAGTATGTCCCGGAGGAGAAAATAAAGGCCGTTACATCTATATATAATGAGTTAGGATTGAAAACACTTTCCGAGCAAAAGATCGAGACCTACTTCGGGCAGGCAATGGCACACCTGAAGGCTTTGAGCGTACCGGAAGAAAAACAGGAGGTACTGAAAGAGGTAAGTCATCGTTTAATGAACCGCAAATCCTGATATGAAACTAATCGATACACATAATCATATCTATCTGGAAGATTTCGACCCGGAACAGGATATATTAATCCGTGAAGCGCAGGAATCGGGAATCGACACGCTCTTATTGCCCAACGTTGATTTGGAAACGGTCGACCGGTTGCATGACTTATGTGCGCGCTATCCGGACTTTGCCTTTCCGATGATGGGCTTACACCCGACCAGTGTCAAAGAAAACTATGCTTCCGATTTGAGACAAATCGAATCTTACCTGCACAAGCATACCTATTGCGCGATTGGAGAAATAGGCATCGATTTGTTTTGGGACAAGACCTACAAGAAACAACAAATCGAAGTATTCGAAGAACAATTGCGCTGGAGCATCGATTTAGACCTTCCGGTCGCCATCCATACCCGCGACGCTTATCCGGAAGTACTGGAGAGTATATACAAGGTAGGCCCGGAGAAATTGTCGGGTGTATTCCATAGCTTTACCGGAACAAAAGAGGACTTGGAGGAAATCAAAAAATTGTCTCATTTCAAGATAGGCATAAACGGAGTCGTGACATTCAAGAATTCGAAGTTAAGCGAAGTATTGTCCGGAACCGACATGGCACAAATCGTCGTAGAAACCGATGCCCCCTACTTGGCTCCGGTTCCCTATCGGGGAAAAAGGAACGAGCCGGTATACATATGGAAAACGGTCGAAAAATTAGCGCAAATTTATCAAATCAGCAAAGAAAATGTTGTGTTTGAAAGCAGAAAAAACGCACTTTCAGTGTTTAAAAATGTCAACAAATCATTATAGTTATATAATTTCAAATAAACCGAAATTTTCTTTGCGAGATATTGTGTTTATTTCAATCAAAAAGTATAGATTTGTGCACTGAAACGTTTGGAATTGCGAAATTTTTCGTATTTTGCAGCCGTTTTAGAGAAGAAGAGCTTCTAAGGAGAGATGCTCGAGTGGCTGAAGAGGCACGCCTGGAAAGCGTGTATACGCCTAAAGCGTATCGCGGGTTCGAATCCCGCTCTCTCCGCTGAAGGGAATAACAGAAAATAATAAACAAAGAGAAAAATAATAAAAACAATAAGAGTATTATTAATCTTAAAAATTAAACACACAATGAAAAAGTATTTTGCAAAAGCATTCTTGGGCTTGTGTGCCCTGGGAACTTCAACTGTAGCATTTGCTCAGGACGCAGCAGCTCCGGCTGTAGAAACTGGTTTGTACCAAGCTTTGAAAGTTAAGTTCATCGAAGGTGGTGCCGACTTTATGAGTTCAATCGCAATCGTATTGATATTCGGTTTGGCTTTCTCATTGGTAAGAATTATCTATTTGAACTTGGCTGAAATCAACACTCAAAAATTCTTGAAAGGCCTCGAAGACGCTTTGGATAAAGGCGATGTAGAAGGTGCTAAGGCATTGGCTCGTGACACTCGCGGTCCTATCGCTTCTATCGCTTACCAAGGTTTGATGAGATTGGATCAAGGTATTGACGTTGTTGAAAAATCAATCGTTTCTTACGGTGGTGTACAAGGCGGTTTGCTGGAAAAGAACCTTTCTTGGGTAACTTTGTTTATCGCAATGGCTCCGTCATTAGGATTCTTGGGAACAGTTGTTGGTATGGTCATGGCGTTCGATAAAATCGAACAAGTTGGTGATATCAGCCCGACCGTTGTAGCAGGTGGTATGAAAGTGGCCTTGATTACGACTATCGGTGGTTTGATCGTAGCTTTGATTCTGCAGGTATTTTATAACTATTTGTTGACAAAGGTTGAAGCTTTGTTGAACCAGATGGAAGATGCATCTGTATCTTTGGTTGATATGGTTTATAAATATAACCTCAAATTCAAAAAGTAAAAAACTATGGCTGTAACTAAAATTAGAAAATTGTCAAGCTGGACATTGCTGATAATCTCATTGATTACAGTAGTTGTCGTTGGCGTATTCTTTGGAGGCGGGGTTGAAGATCCGGCTGCTGAAAATAAGAACTATATTTACACAGAGCTGTTATTAAACTGGACTTATCTGGTATTCTTTGTAACAGTAATAGCTTTGGTTGTATTGGGCTTATGGCAATTCGCTTCTGTACTGAAGACGAATCCTAAGTCAGCATTGATGTCGTTCGTTGTTGCGGCATTGTTCATCTTAATGTTGGTTATCACTTATTCTATGGGTGATGGTACACCGTTGACAACTTTGAATGCAGATTCACAAACTTACAATACTTCATTCTGGTTGAAGTGTACGGATATGTGGATCATGTCATCCATCGTTCTGTTTGTGTTAATCATTGTTGCAATTGCAGCTGGTGCTGTAAAGAAAATGATGAGTAAGTAAGAACAAGTTTAGACTATTGAAGTAAAATGGGTAAAAAAAGAAAAACACCGGGTGTTAATGCTTCTTCTTCTGCCGATATTGCTTTCATGTTGTTGCTGTTCTTCCTTATGACTTCATCCATGGATACAGATAAAGGTTTGCCAAGACGTTTGCCTCAACCTGTACCAAAGGATCAAAAGAACGACACAGAAGTTGATATCAAGAAGCGTAATTTGCTCGTGGTTCTGGTTAGTAGTACCAACCAAATCATGTGTGCAAATGAGCCGATTGACATCAGCCAGTTGAAAGATAAGGTAAAAGAGTTCATTGCCAACCCTTACAATGACGAACATCTTCCGGAAAAGACGGAAATTGATGTTCCTTACTTTGGCAAGACTATGGTAACGAAGAACCACGTTATCTCTTTGCAGAACGACCGTGGTACTTCTTATCAGGCTTACATCGATGTTCAGAATGAGCTGGCTAAAGCTTATAATGAATTGCGTGATGATATTTCAAAGAATAAATTCGGAAAAGTATTTGCTGATTTGTCTGAGGACGAACAGAAAGCCGTTCAGCAGATTTATCCGCAGAAGATTTCCGAAGCTGAACCTAAAAATTACGGAGGAGGTAACTAAGTATGGGAAAGTTTAATAAGACCGGCGGGCGTGAAATGCCTGAGTTGAATACATCATCATTACCAGACTTGGTGTTCGCGTTCTTGTTCTTCATCATGATGGTTACAAGTATGCGTGAAGTAACTCTGAAGGTTCAGTTCAAGGCTCCTCAAGCTACAGAGCTTCAGAAGTTGGAAAAGAAATCTTTGGTTACTTTCATCTATGTAGGTAAGCCGTTGCAGGAATTCCAAGCGAAGTTAGGTTCCGAAACTCGTATTCAGTTGAACGACCAGTTTGCTGAAGTTTCTGAGATTCAGGATTACATCGCTCAGGAAAAATCAAGTATGAAAGAAGAGGACCAGCCGTACATGACCGTATCTATCAAAGCCGATAGAGATACAAAAATGGGTGTCATCACGGATATCAAACAGGCTCTTCGTGAAGCATATGCGTTGAAGATTAGCTACTCTGCTGCTCAGCGTATTGAATAAGAAGGAATGATTTCCCGATAATTAAAGAGTCCCTTGGATACATTTCAGGGGACTTTTTTTATTTCTATAGCCATAGAAACTTCCAAGCATGAAAATAAACACACGAAATTTATCTGATTCTTTAAGATAATCCTTATATTTGTATCAATTTGTAAGAAACATATATTAAACGGAGTTTATTATGGCACATCATCAGTTGGATGAATTAGATGAGAAAATTTTAAAACTGATCATAGGCAATGCGCGTATGCCTTTTCTTGAAGTGGCGCGTGAATGTAATGTTTCGGGAGCAGCCATTCATCAGCGAATCCAGAAACTAACGAATTTAGGGGTGATAAAAGGCTCAGAGTTTATTATAGACAATACAAAAGTCGGCTATGAAACCTGTGCGTATGTGGGATTGTATCTGAATTCGCCCGGACAATTCCCCACCGTAACTGAGGCTCTGAAACAGATTCCGGAAGTAGTGGAATGCCATTATACAACCGGTCAATATGATTTGTTTATTAAAATCTATGCGAAGAACAACCAACATTTACTAAGTATTATCCATAACAAATTACAGCCTTTGGGATTAGCACGCACAGAAACATTGATTTCATTCAAAGAGGCGTTCAAGCGACAACTCCCTATAGATTTAAGCGAGGAAGATGATGAATAATAATCATGTGGATGCTATCCGGCAAGCTGCGCTAACAGATTTGGATGCTATTATGCCCCTATTTGATGCTGCCCGCGCTTTTATGACAAAGACCGGAAATCCCAATCAATGGATTAACGGTTATCCGGAACGCAAGCTAATAGAAAGCGAAATTAAGCAGGGCCATTGTTATGTATGCGAAGATAAAAACAAGCGTATTGCAGCAACTTTTTGTTTTATACCGGGTGAAGATCCGACTTATAAACAAATCGAAGGTGGTACTTGGTTAAATGACAAACCCTATGCCGTTTTGCATCGCCTGGCTTCTGATGGGACCCTTTCTGGAGTAGCAGATAGTTGCTTGAAATGGTGCTTCCTGCATACCGACAATCTACGGGTCGATACCCATCAAGACAATAAGGTGCTACAACACATCCTACTCAAGCATGGGTTCACCTATTGCGGAATTATTTATGTATCAAACGGAACTCCCCGTTTGGCTTATCAGAAAACGAACAATCAGTAAATGCAATCCTAAAAAAATTAAAGGCACGGGAATCATTAATCCCGTGCCTTATCTCTATTATTCCATTACCTATTGAATCAATGCTTTGTTGCCTCAATCCACTTGCGGGCATTGACGAAGGCTTCGATCCACGGCGTTACTTCGTCTGCCTTGCGGTCTGCCGGATAATAACCGCATTGCCATGGGAACATCGCACGTTCCAAGTGCGGCATCATCGCCAGATGGCGACCATCGTGCGAGCAAACACCGGCAACCGACCAAGGCGAACCGTTCGGGTTGGCGGGATAACCTTCATAATTGTACTTCGCGATGATGTGGTATTCCTTTTCCTCATATGGGAAACCGAACTTACCTTCACCGTGAGCCACCCATGCGCCAATCTTACATCCACTGAGCGAACCGAACATTACGGAATGGTTCTTCGGAATCTCTAATGTCACAAAGTTGGATTCGAACTTGTGCGAATCATTATGCAACATCTTGTGCTTCTGTTCGTGCTCCGGATAGATGACGCCCAGTTCCGCCATGAGCTGGCAACCGTTGCAAATACCCAAGCTCAACGTATCCTTGCGGGCATAGAAGTTATCGATGGCCTTCTTCGCCTTCTCGTTGAAGAGAATACCAGCCGCCCAACCTTTAGCCGAGCCTAATACGTCGGAGTTCGAGAAGCCACCGCAGAAGACAATCATATTCACGTCTTCCAATGTCTCGCGACCCGAAGCCAAGTCCGTCATGTGAACATCCTTCACATCAAAGCCTGCCAGATACAAAGCGTAAGAGGTCTCGCGTTCGCATTGGCAACCTTTCTCACGGATTACAGCAGCCCGGATGCCGCTCTTACCCTGACGGTCGAAGCTCAAGCCCAAGTCCGCCAGCTTGCCGGTGAAGCCTTTCGGATAACGGAACTCCAGTGGTTGCATCTTATAGTTCTCGAAGCGATTGCCCGCGCAAGTATCGCCGCTCTGCTTGCAATCCAACTTATAAGAAGACTCGTACCATACATCGCGCATATAATCGATGCCGAAGTGATACTGGATGCCCTCCTTCGAAACGAGGATATGCCGCTCATCGGTCGGCTTGGCAATTTCGGCAAAGCCTACGCCAGCCTCTTGCATCAGCTTCTCGAATGCCTTCTTATCCTTCACCTGTACGATGATACCCGGATTCTCGGCAAAGAGAATCTTCACAATATCCGGCTCGTTGATCTTATCCAAGTTGACTTCCAAACCGCCTTCCACATTAGCGAAGCACATCTCCAACAGGGTCGTAATCATACCACCCGCTGAGATATCATGTCCTGCCAAGATCAAGCCCTGTTCGATAGCATCCTGTACGGCATTGAACGCATCACTGAAGTATTCCGGATCCTTAACGGTCGGTACCTCTGTTCCCAGCTTATTCAATGTCTGTGCCAAAGCCGAACCACCCAGCTTCAAAGTATCAAACGAGAAGTCTATATAATATATATGTGTATTCCGGTCGTGAGCCAAGACGGGCGAAACAATCTTCTTCACATCGCTCACCTCTGCACCAGCCGAGATAATCACCGTACCCGGAGAGATGACCTTATCCTCGCCATACTTCTGTGTCATCGAGAGCGAATCCTTACCCGTCGGGATATTAATGCCCAACGCGATGGCAAAGTCCGAAGCCGCCTGTACTGCCTTATATAAGCGAGCATCTTCCCCTTCATTGCGGCACGGCCACATCCAGTTCGCACTGAGTGATACGCTTGCCAGCTTATCTTTCAACGGTGCAAAGACAATATTCGTCAATGCTTCGGCAATCGCCATAACCGAACCTGAAGCCGGATCGACCATCGCTACTTGCGGCGCATGACCGATTGAAGTCGCAATACCAGCCTTTCCTCTGTAATCCAACGCAACAGCTCCGAGGTCGCTCAGCGGCAATTGCAATTCGCCTTGGCATTGCTGGCGAGCCACCTTACCTGATACAGAACGGTCCACCTTGTTGGTCAACCAATCCTTACAAGCCACGGCCTCCAACTGGAGTACATTCTCCAGATAGTGATGCAATTCCGATTCCTTATAGACTACCGGCTGGTAAGTTTCCTCAACGGTATGGTCATGCATAATCGTGCGAGGCGGTTTACCGAACATATATTCCAGCTTAATGTCGATTGGCTTCACGCCATCTGCCTGTTCGAAGACGAACTTCATATCATTGGTCGTCTCGCCTACGACGTACATCGGTGAACGTTCGCGGTCGGCAATGCGACGTACCCGTTCTACATCCTTTTCTTCCATCAAAAGGCCCATGCGCTCCTGACTTTCGTTTCCTATAATCTCCTTAGCGGAAAGGGTCGGGTCTCCAATCGGAAGCTTGCTCATATCAATGTGTCCACCTGTAGCCTCAACCAATTCAGAGAGGCAATTCAAATGTCCGCCCGCTCCATGGTCGTGGATAGAAACAATTGGATTATCCTCCGATTCGGCAATTGTACGGATAACATTTGCCACACGCTTCTGCATTTCCGGGTTGGCACGTTGCACGGCATTCAGTTCGATACCGCTCGTATATTGACCAGTATTTACGGAAGATACCGCGCCTCCGCCCATGCCGATACGATAGTTATCACCACCTAAAACAACCACCTCTTCGCCCGGCTTCGGGTCGCCCTTCAACGCATCGCGCTTATTGGCATAACCCACACCTCCGGCCAACATGATGACCTTGTCGTACGCATATTTCTTCTGGTTCTCGGCATGTTCAAAGGTAAGTAAGGAACCGCAGATAAGCGGTTGGCCGAACTTGTTACCGAAATCGGACGCTCCGTTCGATGCCTTAATCAAGATTTGCTCCGGCGTCTGATACAACCAGGGGCGCGGGTCAAGAATCTTTTCCCATTCGCGAGCTCCTTCCGTACGTGGGTAAGAAGTCATATACACCGCCGTACCTGCCAACGGAAGAGAAGCTTTACCACCGCCCAAACGGTCGCGGATTTCACCGCCCGAACCCGTAGCGGCGCCATTGAACGGCTCGACCGTCGTCGGGAAGTTGTGCGTCTCTGCCTTGAGGGAGATAACCGTCTCAATCTCTTTCGTCACATAATAATCGGGCTTGTCTCCGCTTGCCGGAGCGAATTGCTCGATAGTCGGACCTTCATTGAAGGCTACATTATCTTTATAAGCCGAAACCAACCGGTTCGGGTTTTCGGCCGAAGTCTTCTTAATCAAGCCGAAGAGCGAACTTTCTTTCTCTTCGCCATCAATAATAAAGGTACCGCCAAATATCTTATGCCGGCAATGCTCCGAATTTACTTGTGAAAAACCAAATACCTCACTATCCGTCAGCTTACGGCCAATCTTCTCGCTCACCTCTTTCAGGTAAGCGATTTCCTCAGCGCTCAACGCCAATCCCTCTTGCTGATTGTAGGCTTCCAAGTCCTCAATGTAAACAATCGGATCGGGTTGTTTGTCAATCGTGAAGATTTCCTGGTCCAGGCCGTTGTAGATACGTTGCAACATCGGGTCATGTTCCGCTTCACCCGACGAAACAGGGAAATATTCTTCGATACGGCCAATGCCGTCCAATCCCATATTCTGGGTAATTTCCACGGCGTTCGTACTCCACGGAGTAATCATTTCGCGGCGCGGACCGACGAACCATCCACTCAGTGTCTCAGCCTCTACCGGCTTGGCTCCGCTAAAAAGCCATACGAGCTTTTGCGTATCTTTCGGTGCAAACGAATGCTTGGCTTCTACCGCCAGCACCGTCTTAGTAGGAGATTGAAAGAATAGAATCATATATGATTTGTTTATTTGTTTGTATTCGAATCGAAATAACGACACAAAGATACATATTTTTCCAGAACACACGCTTTCTTAAGGGAAGAATAAGGATTCAACCATCGCTATTTCCCTGCTATCATCCTATCCAATACATACTCCAATTGCGTATCCTTGTCTTGCATAAAGTCGCTTACGGTCTGGTGTACGACATAATGCGGCTGGATATTCACGCCCTCCATAGGGAAACCTTTCGGAGAGGTTTGAGGTTCGCGGGTAGGGACACGGAACCAGATGTCATGCGAAGTAGAGAAGTTCTCCGGGCGGTTTCCCGTGTCGCCCGCCGTAGGTTCGCCTACTATTGTAACATTCCCGCTCTCTTTCATATCCAACGTAAAACTTTCAGCAGCTGAGAAGGTGATAAGACCAGTCAATAAGAACACCTTGCCTCGGTACGCATCTTCGGTAGGCTCCATTGTCTTTTGAGAACCTACGCAATGGGGTTGTGGCTGGCGGATGAAATGCCGGCAAATATCCCGTCCGTTCGAGCTATTTCCTCCTCCATTACCACGCACATCAATAATCAGATAAGGCAAATCGCGTACTTGCGGGTAACATGCCTCGAACTTTTCCATTACCGGAGGCATCATGGTACGAATATTCATATACCCGATGCTATCCCGTAATATTTTTACCTCGACCGCCTGGTCCCATGGTCCATTTTTCGGGAAATAGTCATAACGATGCAAAGGCATATCAATATGCAAGGTATCCCCGCCCCGCAACACCGTATAATGGCGCAAGCTATCCACCGGACTCCGAAAGACATTACGCATTGCCCGGAAATGCCGGTCTGAAGGCGTAGAGGCCGATACATATTTCTCCTGCCCTTCTGCCCATTGAAGGAGCGGAACCCCATCTACCGCCACAATCCGGTCTTTATCTTGAAAGCCATATTGGCAAAGATACTTACCCGGTTTGTTTACGAACAACGAATCCTGAATAATCACCACATCTCCCGGCATCATATAAAGCGCAAAAGGCGTACTGGCATGACCGGCCCGCAACGCCGCGATATATTCAATCACCAGCTTCCCGTAATCAGTTGTCGTCTCAGCCTGTGCCACCCGCCCGGCATAAACCCGATGCAAAGAATCCATATCGATACCTTTTTGCCGATAGAGCGAATAGTTCTCCGCCACCGTTTGGTGTATCTCTTCAAAATCACCCGCAAACTCCTCCTTAGTTAAAGGCAATTCACTCAGGTAATAGCTCTTTGCCATCGGCTCTTCATAGAACCAATAAGCATAGGCAACCAAGCCGGCAAAAGCCAATACCAATAGGGCCAGCACAATGCCCACGCCCCATACAATCCGCTTCCATAGCGGACGCTTCTTTCTCTCTGACTTCATCTTATTTCCTTTATATAATACGTTTCATCCTTTTCCCGTACAAAGATAGGAACTTTATCATAAGAACCCCGGCCTTTCCCCCTCGAAAAAACTTCTGCGTATGCCTGCAACAAGTTTCCTTGATAGGCAAGAGAAGCCTACGGGGGCTCTGCTACGTCCTACGGTGTGAATGGAGGATGAGGCGGAACTTGAAAAGTTTATAGGCTAAAACTTACAAACCAAAATATACCGTTTTCAACCAATAAGCATAAATGGGGTCTTGAAAAGAGATTTTGCCGGCGACATTATCTAATATGTCGTTTTTGACTAATGCAGCCTTCGAACGAGCAATCGAAGTCGTAGAGGATATCTTATACTTGTGCATGGTCTCGGTCGAGCTAATCGCTTTCTCTCCCGCCAACAACGCCTTGAGATAACAAAGTTGTTGAGTCGTCAAAGACTCGGTAATTGTTACGAAAAGCAAGCTTAATTGCTCGACCAATGCCGCGTGGGCTTCACGGACAATGTCTTCCGTACATTCCGCAATTGTCCTGAACCAAGATAATTGCGCCAATTGCTGGGCATAATAGGGATGATTATCGGTCAGAACGGCTATCAGACGACTCGCTTCATCGGTAATACGTTTACCCGTATCGGCAAAACGGCTTCGGAAGAATGTTTCCCAATAAGAAGTTTCAATCTTGTTGAGGAATAACAGATTGCCGAATTTATAAAAGGGCATAGACGAATTGGTAAACACCTCCAGCATCATGTGCCGCTTACTCCCATAAAGGCAATAAGCCACGTGTTGATGTTGTTGCCAATGCGAACGCAACCGCTTTTGGAAGTAAGCGGGGTCCTCAAACTCGGAGATATTTTGAAACTCATCTACACAAATCACAATCTTCAGATTCTTGGCTTGGGCTATCTTTTCCGCCAAGTCCAGAATCTCATCGGGATTCTGCTTCACCTCATCCCAATCGAAGTCAATAGAGACTCCCGGTATCGAATCCATATTAACAGATATTTTAGGAACCAAATGGGAGAAAAAACGTTTGGCGTTTTCAATCATATCTTCCCATTTGGAGGATACCGCCAAAACGACTTTCTGTGCCAACAACGAATAGAAATGCGCTTCATTGCGCACATTAAACAAGTCAATATGACAAACACGCAAGGTGCTATCTTGGGCCATAGCCAGCTGGGCAACCTTGTTCACCAGCGAACTCTTCCCCCAACGGCGCGGAGAAATCAATATAGTATTGACTAACGAGGTGAAGTTAGAAACCAGATATGCCGTTTCTTGTTCCCTATCCGTAAAGTTCTTATCGGTGGCAATCTTTCCAAATACAAACGGAGTTTCCATAATCCATTGAAATTCATAATCTGACACAAATATACTACAAAAACCGTTATTACACAATTTGTAATCACAAAAGATGTAATATACCTTTCCTTTTTTCATGCCTAACTTCGTTGAAATTCATGCCTACCTTTGTCGGAAAAGATAGGCATCTTTGCCTCCGTTTATGCCTACCTTTTTTGCCAAAGGGTGCGTGCTTTTTTTGCGTCTGTTTTTAGTGAAAAATCCAGCCTTGCCAAAGGCATAATTGTTCCATTTGTAAGTTTTATCCGTCAAAAGACAAAAAAGTGAGTAAAAAGTTTTTTTAGCAATAAAAAAAGTTACATATTTGGGCATTCTTAACGACAATGTATTTCAGTATGCGAACGGAAGAGAGAAAAAAGCCCTATAAATTGGGATTGGCGTTGAGCGGAGGAGGCGCGAAAGGATTCGCCCACTTGGGCGTATTCAAGATGCTGAACGAATGCCATCTCAAGCCGGACCTCATCTCAGGTACCAGTGCCGGCTCAATCATAGGGGCATTCATAGCCGATGGCTATTCGCCAGACGAGGTCATCAACCTTTTTTCCGGGCGCGAGTTCTTTGAGTTCGCCCAATTTCAGATTCCCAAATCCGGATTGTTTGATACAAGCCGGTTCCGAAGTTTCCTGAAAACCTATCTGCACTCCAAACGCATTGAAGATTTGGGCACACCCCTGGTTATCGTAGCAACCGATTTAGACCACGGAACCAGCAAACAATTCCGCGAAGGACCGCTTGTAGATGCCATCATGGCTTCATGCAGTATGCCTATTATATTC
>URGO01000067.1 GCA_900547435.1 uncultured Parabacteroides sp. | reverse complement strand
CGCGCGGCGTTCCCCGACCGATGAGTTTTTATCCTGTTTGCTAACGAATCGTTGCGTTTCTATTTGGATTCTTCAATTTTTAAGCCCTCCAAACGATCAAATTTCTTGGCTTGACAAATTGTTTGCATCACAATTGTGAATTAATTGCATCACAATTGTGATTTAATTAATTCACCCGAGTGATGCAATTGATTCACCTTGGTGAATCAAACAAACTTACCAAAGTAAAAAAGAAATTTCCCTTGCTTACAGTATAGGGGGCAAAACCAAAGGTACAACCACGTAATATTAGATAACTCAATATAAATCAATAGAAAGAAGGGATATTTTGTTACAAAGCAGCTTCGTCTGAAACTTAATTCACTTGAATTTCGCTTTAAACGAGGCTGCTTTGTTTATGGATAAATGTTACTCCAATTTAATTTGAAGGCCGCTGAGAGCCTAAAAACGGGAAAATATGGCAAGGGTATTTTGAATCGATGCTTTTATGAGACGGAATGAGATTAAACACCAATAAAAGTGTTACATTTATTGTACCAATAGTTTTCAGACAAAAATGTAACACTTTTTGTAACACTCTTTTTTTGTTACATTTTCTGTACCGTTGGTTTTCTTTGGTAGGCATCCATACTTGATTCAATTTAAATAATCGTGTTCATCCTTATACTGAACTTTACCAATGCCATTGCGCTGATCCGTGCAATGGGGATGTCTTTGGGATCGTGATGCGGGTTATAACTGACCAATTTTATAAATCCGTCCCGTTCGCTGTGATTGACGTATTTGACACAAACGTACTCATCTCCCTCGATGTCGTATGCCACGATATACATCTCTCCATAAATCACGTTCTCAAAATTGAATATCTCTTTGTAGCCGACAATGTCTCCTGATTTTAATAATGGGTACATGCTATCTCCCCGTACATAGATTGCTCCATCGCAACGGGGAATGTTCGGCATAGTAATTTCTCCCAATATGTTCTGGGTCTTGTTGTCAAAAATCGTCTTTAAGTTCGCAGCAGCTTCCACATCATATACCGGGATGGATTGTTGCTCGATGATTTTATCAGCCACTTTCGGGTGGTGCAATATCTGGATTGCTGGAGTATCTTTCGCCTCCATCAGCGGACTGGTCTCTTCTTTAAGCATGGAACCGCGACCGGTAAGGAGCCAATTTATATCTATATGTTCACATAATGAAAACACTCTATCAAAATCAATGCTATCTCTGCTTACCCAATTGGATAAAGTAGACTTAGAAATACCTAACAAATTAGCTAAATCCGTATCTTTTTGAATATTATACGCCTCCTTGAGACGATTTAAAATGCCCTGTTTAGAATAAAAAGTTTTCATATCGAAAATATTTTAACAGAAAACATTTGTTTGTTTTCAAAATGTGTACTATGTTTGCAGTGTGTTTCAATGAAACGCGGCGATAAAGTTAGAGAATTTTTAAACAAGTAACAATATGAATATAGAAAAACAGTTCACAGTGGCGGAAAACTTAATTGTAACGGTTGAGCCTAACAAGGAACATGAGTTTCTGATGACAACAAGCGAAGTTGCTAAAGGATATGGTGTTTCCGGAGGTGTTATTCGAAAACATAAGATAGAACATAAAGACGAATTGATCGAAGGAAAACATTTTATTGTTGTTGAAAACACGAAAATGAATAGAGCCAATAACGGAGCTACTTTTAGTAACTCCGACACGAAATCAGCCACTTACAAGAAGACTCTTTGGACGAAGCGTGGCATTGTCCGTCTTGGCTTCTTCATCAAATCCGACCGTGCCAAACTCTTTCGGGATTGGGCAGAAGATCTGGTGATCTTTGTAGCTAACCAAGTTGAGAAATCGCAGCAACTATCCATTTGGCCGGAACCGGAAAAACGTAAACATAACCGATTAACGCAGGAACGTTTGGTCAGCATTCTTGCCGATGTCGTTAAAATCGAAGACAAAGAACTTCGGTTATCCATTGTAAACAAATTAATAAATAATCATTGATATGGGAAAGATAGTACAGAAAATCGAATTATCGGCCGCCGGACGTGCGAAACTTGCCAAAGTGTTCGGCGTAACTACCCAGTGCATTGGGCAGGCTCTCAATTTCAAGAGTAACAGCGTACAGGCTCAACGGATCCGGGTGGCGGCGTTGAAGGAAGGGGCAAGTCTGGTTCAGATTGTCGATGTGACGGAACAGGCGAGGAAAGCGATCCGTGTCTTGAACGCAAAAAGCGAAACGGTACAAGTGATAAACCAATAATTAATATGAAAGCGAAAGTAATCTTTTACGGTTGGTGCATCAGCTGGCTGTTCCTCTTTGCCGGTATGGGCACTTGGGAGACTTCGGAGTTTGGAAGTCCGAGGGTGTTGCTGGGTATTTTGCTTAGCATGGTATGGTTTGTTTTCAGTCTGTTGGTGATTCGGCATGAGAAGGAATGCAGTGCTGAATGCGACAAGCTGGAGAAATGGATTGATGAACATGTATTGAATGGGAAATTATGGTGATTGAGATGGATGTATGGCTATTGGTTTTGTGTATCCTCGGGTGCATTCTCTTAGCATGGGGGATAGTGATTATTGGGCACGATATCTGGATTTGGATAAGGCATAAATGATAACACAAAAGAATAATAGGTTTATTGAATAATGATTTTTGATAACAATATAAGTAATGATGTATGGGAAAGAAAGATGATTTGACACTTAGACACCGGCACGTGTACCGGTTCGTACATGAGCGTCATGTAAATGATTCTACCAGTGAAAAATGGTATGAACAGAAGTTTTATTGCGATGGCAAGTTGGAATACGCATCCCGAATGACGGAAGAGCAGTATATCTACTCGCTGGATCATCCGAACCTTTTCCGGATGGCGGAGATGTTCAGTATGGGATTTATCCCCGTGAATTGCCAAGAGGTACAAAAAGACAAATGTATTTGGAACCTTCAGGGGGAATATATAGAAAACAGGCCAAGAGGCTCTTTGTTATCAAGCCTTTTGGAGAAGAATTTATAGGTTACAGAAAAGTGATGCTTTCATGTGTTTGAATTTTTTGGATTGATGATTCTCTACAAGGTAGGGGAAATAACCGAAACCGAGACTATTCCCGTCAAGGTAGCCAAGCCTTGCGTCCGGTGCGAGTTCCGGAGCGGGAACTATTTAAATAGCATTTAAGCGATGAATATCCAAAGTAACGACATAGTATTACGCCAGTTCCAAGGGAATACCACAGTATGGCTCTCGGAACGGTACATTTGTAATACGTTAGGAGGAAATATGGGGGATTATTTGCGGATAAGAGGTCGGTTGACTTACCGCCAATCTGTCTCCCCCTGCTTCCGTTCGAAGGATATTCTGCCAGATACAGGGAAAGCGTGGCGGTATGCCCGGATCAATGGCCAGTTCTATTACGATTTTGACCGGATTCCAGATCGGAAAGACACACGATACCGGAGCCGGCTGGGGAACCGGGACGAATTGCTCCAGGCGATGGATGAGTTGGCGGCTGCCGAGCAACGGTATTCCGAGCAGTGCGCCTTCCGAAGTGTAGAAGATTATGTTAAGGCGCATATTCGCAACACGGATATCCTCCGTTTCCGCTATTACGAGATAAACGGCGTTTGTAAATATAATAAGGATAAAGCAAAAGAGCTTGCCGAGGCGATTGCCTGGGCGCGTTCCATCAAGGAGCTGGTGGCGAACGGCGGATATAAGGACTTCGGCTACCGGACCAAGGAGGATTTCTACAAAGCTTGCGCCCAAATCCTGCATAAGAAGAAGCTGGAGGGATTCGCGGTTACGACCGGTGGAAGCCTCCGCAAGAAGCTGGTGTACTTCCCGGAGGACGAAACGGAGCAATACGACTTCTTTGTCTCCGGACGCTATGGCAACGACAATGCCCGCAAGATAGGCAAATGCAAGCTGGTGGACGAAGAGACCGGAGAAATCAAGCGGTTTGACATCCATGAGGCGCTTATCCTGAAGCTGTGGATGAACTTCGGCAGCCCGGCCAAGGAATCCAAGATTGACCTTTGGAACCGTTATGAACGGGATATCGCCTACTTGGGCGAAAAGGCACTGAGTTATTCTACCTTCTGCCACTATACCAATATGTATAATACCCGGTTGAAGACCTACCGCGAACGGCACGGCTGGAAGGCTTTCGCTTCCACGTTCCTTTCCTATATCCCGACCGAGAACCTGCGTTATGGCAACTCGCTCTGGTGCGCCGACGGTTCCGGTACGCTGGCCTATTCCTATCTGGACCGGACGGGCAAGCTCCGCTCCATGCGCCTGTATATAATAATGGTAACGGACGTGGCCACCGGCAAGATCGTCGGTTGGGCTCCGGCTTCCATCGGGCAGCATAAAGAAACACCGGAAATGGTACGCGAGGCGGTGCTGATGGGCTTGCGCGGTTGTGGCAAACGGGAAATCATGGAGTTCGTGAGCGATAACCACGGGGCATTCACGGGAGCGGAGAGCGTGGAGTTCCTCACACAAGTATGCCGCAAGGTGCGTACCATCGAGCCGGGCAACTCCCAGGCGAACTATGCCGAGACGCAGTTCCGTCTCTTCAAGAAAACCATCCGGGGTGAGTTCAACTGGCTTGGCTCCAGCTGGGACAGCAAAGACATTGAGAACGTGGCCAACGAAGATTACCTGAATGCCGAATCGTTCCCCTCATACGCGGAAGTCATCGAGCAGGTAGGCCGGAAGATTGAGGAATGGAACAACCGCGTCATGCAGTGCGGCGAGACCCGTTCGGAGCTTTACGCCGGGAGCCTCCATCCGGAAGCGCAGGAGATAGACCCGCGCGTCTGGCGGCACGTGGCTGGCAACTATACGGAACAGGAAATTACCCGCCAGCGTGGCAATATCGTCATCTCGAAAGCCGGGCAGAAATATATGTTCGAGATTCCGGACGTGGCTACGGTGGGCGATGTCATCCGCGATTATCTGGGCTATGCCGCCACCGTCCGCTGCCGGATGTATTGGGATGCGGAGGAATGCGACCTCTACACGATGGACGACCGTTTCATGTTCACCTGCTTTGCCGCCCGGAGGGCCGTCAAGAGCTATGCGGAAGAGACGGAGCAGAACATCCGTAACCTGGGACACCATGTATGGCGCAAAGCGTCCCAGGTGGAAGCCATCGAACAGTACGAACAGGAAGCCTACGAGGTGGCGCAATGGGTGGAGGAACAACTTCCATACAATGTTACGACCAAGCTATTGAACGGCAAACAGGCCAAAGAGATAACCAACGGGCAGAAGGAACAGGCCTTGGAGGCAAAAACGCGCCAGCCACGTAAAGCCCAGCCCGTTGCCGTGGATGCTTATGAAGATGAATATGCACGAATGAAAGAACAATTATATAAAAGCAAGAAGATATGATTACAACCGAACAAAAGCAGCAGGTGGCCAATGCCTGCAAAGAATATGCGGCAGCGCAGGGTTGGGTGTCGGACAAATCGACCGGCGTCAACCAGCTGGCACAGTTTACGAAGGTGAATGTCATGTACATCTCCCATATCCTCCGTTCCGACTTCACCTACAAGGATTCGAAGACGGGCGAGAACAAGGATATCGCCGACCGCTGGTTCCAGCAACTGGCGGATTGCATCGGGCTGAAGCTCCAGAAGGAATACTGGCCGCACGTCGACACGCCGCAATTCAAAGAAATAGACCTCGAACTGCGCGAAGCGTTGGCCACGAGTGCTACCCGCGTCCTGATTTGCGAGAGCGGCGCCGGGAAGACCTACACGGTGGAACGTTTCAAGAAAGAGTTTCCGAACCGCGTCTTCGTTGTCACATGCCATAAGTTCGACCGTGTGAACGACCTGATCGACAAGATGGCGGAAGCCACCGGACGGGAAGTGGCTGGAAGGACTATCAGCCGGCGGCTTACCCTGCTGAACGTCTGGCTCTATTCGCAAGGGCGCTTCGATGGACAGAAGCCGATGATTATTTTCGATGAAGCCGAGAACCTGACGCTTACCACCATTCAAGCGCTCAAAGCGATGTACGATACCATCAAATGGAGCTGTTCCACTGTCCTGATCGGGACCGACCAGCTTATCCTTACGCTCGAAAAGCTGAAACAAAAGAACAAGCCCGGCATCCCGCAGTTCTACCGCCGTTTTAAAGCCGGAATCCGCTACATCGCGCCGCTCGACCGCGACTTCCATGCTTTTCTTGACGTGATGCCCTATCCGGCCGGCTTCAAGAACACGATCCGGAGCATCTGCGAAAACTACGGCGAGTTGCATGACTTCCTGGTTCCTGCCATGCGCGAGGCGGACGAAATGGGCGTCCCTTTGACCGAGCGTTTCTTCCGCATGAAGTACAAACTGCCCGTTAAACCCTGATTAATCACTTTTTAAACGATACGGAAATGGAACTGAAATTAGACGAAAAGGCCATTTGCGCCCAATGCAAAAAGGAAAAGCGGCACGTGGACATCTGCCGCGCCAAGGACCAGACGATGCGCCAGCAGATAGAGGTCGAGTTTGCCGTGTGCGGTGTCTGTGGGAAAGGCTATTGCAGCCTCCGTGCCGATACGGACGAACACCTCTGCGAACGCTGTGCGGACGATATTTATAGCAACGTCATGCCCGATGGAAACCTCCGCAGGCAGTTGGTTTGGCAAGGCAAGGATTAATCCCGGAACGGTTCAACGAGGCGGTCCGATTCCGCCTCCGGGAACAACGTAAAACGACACAGTAGGATCGCCGCCGAGATACCGTAGTATTGTCCGCACGATACCGTAGTATCTCCGAAGCGATACCACTGTCTAAAAACAACAACATCATGGACACAAAAAGAAAGAAACCGACGCACGCCCTGTTTTGGACGCTCTTGAAGGAAACCGAAGGGTATAGCGAAGCTCACAAGGAGCTTATCAAAGAGGGTATTGTGCACCAGTACAGCGGCGGACGAACTACGTCGCTCAGCGAGATGTACCGCAAGTACCCGGCAGAGTACAGCCTGATGATTGAGGGTATGAAGGGCGATTTCTACAAACGCCAGGCGCGTTACGAGGCATCACGCGGCCGGGCAGCCAAGCGTGTCATCGCCGCCATCAGCAAGTGGCTTGACAAACAAGGATGCAGGTTCCGGAGTCGCGAGGAGAAGATACGGTACGTTCTCTCCATCGCCTGTCGTGCAGCCAACTGCGGGAACTTCAACGCCATACCGGAGTCGAAGCTGACCGCCATCTACAACCTGTTCTGCCGCAAGAACAGCGTGGATATTTCGGGCAATCCAATTATAGACCATCCGATAATGAAAAATTAAGAATGAGCTATGATTAGGACGGACAGGAAATACAACCAGCAGAAGGCGGACGACCGCACGGAACGCATCGCCCGGATGGAGCGCGAACAGGACGAACTGATCGAACGGATGTTCGACCACCCGGAGCAATGTACCGATGCGAATATCCGGCGGCTGAACTACCTATCTACCCAAGTGGACATCATGCGGGGCAAGATGATTTATAATGCGAAAATGAAATAAGCAAATGAAGAATTATAGGAACAACTTATAAACTAAAAAGTATGGAAACGATTGATTTGACAAAGTTATCAAGCAAAGAGTTGGCAGAGTTATTGAAACAAAAGAAGGAAGAGGAACGGCAGCAAAGCCTCCTGAACCGCGATGCTTACGAGGCCATCCGCGCCGAACTGGTGCAGCGCTTCGAGCAGAAAACGACCGTCCTCGGCGAAGAGGTGGCAGGCTTCCACCAGTTCTGCGTGGGCGAACTAAGCGCCTTCCGGCAGACGATGGCGGACTACGGCCAGCTGCGCCGCGAGACGCAAATGAGCTTCACCATCCAAGAGGGCAACTTCAAAATCGAGGTGAAGAGCAACAAGGTAAAGAAGTTCGATGAACGCGCCGACGTGGCCGCCAGCCGCCTCATCGATTTCCTCCAGTGCTGGATAAAGGGCAAGGAGGACGGGGCGGACAACCCGATGTACCAACTCGCCATGACGCTCCTCGAAAGGAACAAGAACGGCGATTTGGATTACAAGTCGATTAGTAAGCTCTACGACCTGGAAGCCCGGTTCGACGACCCGGAGTATACCGCCATCATGGCCCTCTTCAAGGAAAGCCATTTGGTAGAAGGCACGGCAACTAACTTTTATTTCTACAAACGGGACCAGCTGGGCGTCTGGCGCAAACAGGAGATTAGCTTCAACAGGTTATGAAGGAAGAGACAAGGGAACAAGTGGACAAGTAAACAAGGCTTTGTCAACTGGTCCCCTTGTCAACTCGTAAACTTATAAACTCAAATAGAATGAGCACACAGAAACATATCATTGAAGTGACCCCACCGAAGTACGAACAGGTACGCGAAACGATGGAGTTCCGGAACTATACCTGCCCCGTCTGCAACGGGCGGGGAGGCTTTACCGAAGAGGTCGGCCATGACCATTACCAGACAAAGACCTGCGATTATTGCGAGGGATTCGGCAAGGTAAGGGCTGAAGTAACCATCAAATGGAGGGCTGATTATGGGAAATAAGTCGAAAACAAAGTGGCGGGTGATATGGATTGCCTACCTGATTGTGGTCAGTCCGATAGCGGTCCCGTTATTGCTACTACATTACTCCATGCGCTTATTGGGGCTGCTTGTGGACAAAATAGGAGCATTTAAAGAACATTTAATACGAACATATAAACCGGAGGATTGAACATGAATAGAGAAACGATTGAAAAGGAAGGCAGAAACATCGCCTTATCAGACCTTTCACTTGTAGGTTTGAATGAAAGAGCCATCGCATTGAAATACTTTGCCAAAGGTGCCGACTGGCGCATCAACTCCGTGTGGCATGACGGAACAGCGAGTTGTGAAACAAGGCGCAAGGCTCTCGTACTGTTCAAGAACGGCAACGCAGCAGTCTACAAAGACCTGTGCGACTTGTCGTTTGAAAGATTATGGGGCGAGGTTGACAAGTTCGCCTATCTTGACGACCTCTTGCCCGATGGAAAGGAGGAAACGAAATGAAAATATATTACAGCAAAGAACCTATTGAGATAGGTAATGCTACAGGAGACCCGATACCAGCGGATTCAACTGTTGAACCTTGTTTTAAAATCCCAACAGACCGTGTTCTTTACCCGAAGCCGGTAATTAAAGACGGTGATTTCAGGAGCGGCAAAGAAAGACGGAGGGAAAGGAGAATGCTTGAAAGAAAAGGCTTGTTAAAACGAAATAGAAAATGACAGACGAAGCAATTAAACGGGCAGCAGAAGCCCATTTCAACCAAACAACGGAGTTTACCGAGGAAGAGAAGTCTATTGCCAAGGCCGCCTTCTTCATGGGCGCAAAGTGGCGGATTAACACCATGGCTGTGTGGCACGATGCGAGCGAGAAGCCTAATAAGAATCAACTCATACTGTTTGAATGCAGACAGGAATACGGAAAAGGGTATTCTGTTACCTTCGGAGATAATTATGAAATAATTAAATCAGTGTTAATCCGTTGGACTTACATAGACGACATATTGCCCGATGGAAAGGGACGGTGCAATGACTAAGTCCATTAAAAACGTCCTTATCCGCAATCTGACCGCCGAAGACAACCAGACGATACGTGCCGTGATGCAGGAGACCGGATGTTACCAAGCCTCCAAAGCCCTGCTCCGTACCGCCTACGCTTACCTTCGGCTGGTCGCCCTGAGCCGTCAGCAACTGGCACGCATCAAGCAGCTGGAGGCCGAAAACCGGACTCTCCGCCAGAGCTTGAAACAATTACTGTAGGGATTTTTTGCAGCCTATTCCATATTCCGTTTACTTTGCAGTAAGATTGTTTGGTTATTTAATTGGCATGGGATATCACATGAACACATTGCGGCGCATCGATCTGGTATGCGCCATCGCAAAAAAGTACTACGAACCGGGTAGGCGGGACCGCTGCTACAAAGAGGTGTGGCGGCGGTACGTCAACCCGGTCTATCCCATGTGCTACCGGACGTTCCTGAACTATATCGGCACCAATACCGAACTGGAACGGCGGCGGAATTCCGAAAGACAGTTATCCCTCTTTTAAGGTAAAGCCCGTCTCAAACGTCATGCTGTATTCGCGGATAAAGTCCTGCCGGTTTTCCCGGTAAATGGATTCCAACGAGAACCGTTTGAAGGTGTCCCCGCTTAATCCGTTCAATGATTCACCTACCTCTTCCAACAGGTCGAATATGGCAAATGCCCGGTTCCGGTAAGATTCTGGAGCCGCCACATTCCCGGTAACGCTTGGCGCGTCGGCGATACGGACTACCAAGCTGACACTCGCTTTCCTCCGGTCTTTGGCCACCGCGTCATAATTTACCCTGTCGATGCTGATCAGTGCGCAAGGGAACTTCACCGGCGGCATGGTCTCGTAATAATCCAGCTGTCCCCAATCCTCACTGATGTACCGGAGTTCCGATACCTGTTCTTTAAGCCGCTGCATGACGGCATTCAAAATCGTTTTCATACTTATTTCTTCTTTAGGTTCAACATCTGTTTGATTTGCCGGTCGGCCACCTTTTTGACATTTCCCTTAACGATTTGGTCCACTGCCGCATCTACCATGGGATGCCTGCCGATAAAAGGACGGGCGGGAATTGTAATTGTCCGCCGGATGCGTTTGGCAAGGGCCATGCGCCGGAACTTCTCATCTTTGCTTTGATGATAGTTTCTCCAAGCCCAACGGCGCATTTTAGGAGTTGGAACAACCTCTTGGTGTATGGTCCCGCCTTCGTTATGGATAGTGGCATACGGCGTGCTGCTGGTATAGGTCAGGGTATTTCCATCGACATGCGGCCGTATGCTATTCCTTAGAGTGCTGGTACGTACCAACATGGACCCGTTCTTAGGGCGGTAATTCGGACTAAGTGGAGCCCACGGCCGATCAAAGAAGGCTTTGCGGTCAAAGTTCTTGTCGAACTCATCGGTAAGCTCCACCCGGATATCGTCCATGATGTTTTTTATCAGATTGCTGTCTATCATATCAAATAATTTTGTAAGTTTGCGAAAAATATCTCTTATGACAAAAGACTGGAAACATATCGACCTCTCCAAGGCAACTATCTTTGACCTGACGGACGACGAAACGCTGATCCGTAAGGCCGAGGATTGCATGGAAGATGAAGATACTCCGGAGCGTGCCACCTATGAAACGGAACACTCGCGGGAATACATCGTAACCTCCATGCTCAGCTATGCCCAGCTTATCGAGGACGAACCGCTCTACCGCGCCATCCTGAAGGCGAACCCCGACTACGAGGAAACACCCTGCGGCATCGTGGGCGCTAACATATTTGCGTAACCAACCATATCGCATCTTTCTTCGATATTTTGCCTTCCGCCGCTACATAGAGGGCGTTAATCAACCCTTCCCGTTGCGTATTGTAAGGCTGGTTAAACAGATGTTCCCGTACCAAATCGACTACCCGCTGCTTATCCAGCCCGTAATCCTCGATAATCTTCTGGTAAGCTACCACCCAAGGGTTATATCCTGTATTGTCGCGGTTGGTGATGAGCTCCTCGTGCACTAACTTTCCGCCAAACGCCTCGAAGAACTCCGGCAGGGTGTTGCGGGCGATGAACTCGTTGGCCGTCTCCATATAGCGGACTTGCCGCTGGGTCATGCGTATAATCCCCAATCTGTTCCGGTTATGCGTAATCTCATGCCAGAGAGTCGCCATCGAACGTTCCTGCCCGTAGCTGTTCTCTTTTCCGTTCTTCAGGTTATTCACCGCGTCGATGCAGTCCTGCAGGATGTCTTTCTGGAGCCATATCGTACCGTTCATGTTCGTGGAGCCGTTGTTGTAGCGGTAGGGTTCCACCTTGACCTCCTTCAGCGGGCGGACGAACCAATCCTCCCCGGCTACGGCATTGAGCCGCCGGGCCAGTCCTTCGGCATCTTTAATATCTGGCGTAAAGATTTGCTTTAGCTTCTCCTGCAGCTTCCTTTTCAGCGATTCGCCCACCTCATAATAAGGATGGTGCGGCGGGAAGATGACCTCGTGCTTGCCGGGATTGTAGCGGAAGATGGCGGCTTTGTTCACCCCGTTCCGCCCGGCCTGGTAGGTGGCTTCCCGTCCCTGCTGGATGGCGGTCGCGCTGTCCGATTCGGGATATTTGCCTTTGCGTACCTGGACCACCGTGCAGCGGCAGCGCCAGCCGTTGGGCGGGAAGAACTCGTCCCAGAACGGGTCGGAGGGCGGCAGGGTAATGCCATGCAGCGGACGGTGCTCAGGGCGTACATGGTTATCATGCGCCGTCCGGTATTGCAGGTTGTAGCGGTCGCCGTCTGCCTCGAAGTCCTTCCATTTGGCGGCCATCTCAGCAGAGGCCCGTGCAAAGATGTATTCCGCTTTCAGCCAATGGCGGTTATAATCCTCCTTAATCGCTGTGATGTCGCGGTAAAAACGATCGAAACTCTTTACAAGCCCTTTTTCATCCATCAGCAAGGCGGCCGCCTCTTTCAGTTCCTGATAGGTCTTGAATCCGGAGAAAACAAAGACATCATTCCGTAGGTGCTCCGCCATGACGGACGGAATGACACCGCTTTGGACAGATGGCGCAATCGCACCGGAGAAAGCCGCAGCATATTCATCGATAAGTTTCCGGACGGCCTTATCCGTAATCATCTCCACGGTAAAGCCGTTTTCCTCGTAGATATGCCGGAAGGCTTCCAATAGGACGCTTTCGTCTATACTTATATTATCTCCCCCTTCTGCTGCCAGCGTTTCCAGCCCGTCCCGGTAGAGGCTTCCGATCCGGAGATGCCGCCCCGCGACTGCGGCGGGGCTTATCCGAAAAAACTGTCCTGCGTGCCCCGCTTTCCGGTCACTTCAATACCGAACTTCGTGCGGATCCAATCCGGATCCACCTCGTAGTATTGCATTGCCTGGGCGGTACGTTCCCAGAGCTGGCCGGTGTCCTCTTCGCTGTTGAACGAGAAACGCAAACCATCGGGCAGGAATCCCAGCCGGAACAGGGCAGGAAGGACGATGCTGTTCATGTAATCTTCCGTAAGCCGCTTGTCGGAATTGACATACTTCTCCAGCTGCTTCACGGCCACCTCTTCCTTGCTCCGGTTTCCGTTCTTGGTGTCCTGCCCGATTTGGGCTCCGCTAATCAAGAGCGACATTTCCGAGTTGCAAAGTGAGATGAGGTTGTTATACACGTCCCCGTTCGTCGAGCCCCCGCTGGCGAACTGGAGCTCCTCTTCGGTGTCGATGATGAAGTAAGCTGCCGAGCCCATGTCGCGCAGCATCTGTTCAGCACGGTCGAGCATCGCCGGATCCTGCGTGTTGGTCTTGATGTAGCGCGGCGGGATGCCGTATATCTCGCAAAGCTCGCTCCAGCACGAATGGGCGAACTTCTTAAAGAGGGCATGTGGGACGGCTTTGTTCAACAGCCCATAGTTGCGCGGCGAACCGAACTCCACGACATACGTCCCATACTCCCTCATCTCCCGATAACGAATCCCCGCATCCGCTGTACTGTCAAATAGGAACAGCCCCTCTTCGGGTACGACATTCTGGCGCGGAATCAGGGTAACGTCCAGTCCGTCCCCCTCTTTCGCGGAGAACTCCACCAAGGAATGGCCATAGAAGACGGATTCCAGCATGTAGCGCAAGAGGAGCGGGAACCAGACCGCCCCGGAGAGCAGCCGCGTGGCCTCCTCGTCCACCTGGTCGGCCGCGTCTTTCAGGCTGAACTCCGCCGAGAGCGTGCGGCCGATGCGCTGTTCAATCTGGCTCGTAAGAAGGGCATCGAGCATGACGTCGGCATAAAGGTCCATCAACTCCCGGCGGCGCGGACGTTCCACGCTGTCTGCCTGGCGGAGGGCACGCCTCCAGCTTTCCATATCCTTTCGTACCCGGCTGATGGACTTCGGGACAATCTGCCTCACCAGCCCCTCCCGCTGGCGGACATGAGGAACGGGCTTTTTCTGCCCTCCGTTCCTGAATCGGTAATAATTATACTTTTGCTTTCTCATACTGCCTTATATTGAAGTTTAAACGGCGTTTAAACGCCCATATTTACCATGAATGCGAGAACTTCCGGTTACTGCCTGCGCGGAGCATACTTACCGGCTGCCCGTCTGTTTCCCGCAGCGGAAGGTCGGACGGGATGCTGCCCTCTTTCAGTTCTCGGAGATAGGCCATGTCGCGGTCGTAGGTCTCCCGGACACGGTTATAGAGGATATCCACGTTGCAGCGGCGCAGGAGGAACCAGAGCGCGATGTTCTTGCAAATCTCTACCAGCTCCGCGTCGCGTTCCTCGCCGGTGGCGGTGAAGATGCTATCCACATCGAAGCGTCCGGAAAGCATCCGGCGTACCCGTTTGACGGCCGCGAGGATGCACTGCTGCGCGATGCTGTCATCATAATCCGTTATCTCCTCCAGCTTGTACTCGGCGGCCACGGTGTTTAGTTCTGCTATTTCTATGAACATATAATCATTAAAAAAATTAAAAGGTAAAACTAATCCGTCAATATTTCCAGCTGGTCCTCCTTCCGATCCGGTACGTCCCGGCATAGGCCATGCTGCGCTGGTTCAACAGGAATACGGCACCTTCGAGGGCGTCGGGGGCATCGTCGTGCGCCTTGCTGCCTTTCTCGAACATCAGGAGCTGTTCCACCAGCTGCATCATGCCGGGTGCGTCCTTTTCCTTCTCGTTCAGGATAATCAATCCCCGTTCGAAGAGGGGCTGCATTGCCTCGATACGTGAAAATTTGTCCGGCTTCTTACGGCCGTCTCCCCGGATGGGAATCTGGTGACCCACCGTATCGCCCACCTTCCGGAACTCATCCAGCATCAGGTCCTGGATGAAGTTACTTTCCATATAATACATTACCGGGACGCGACCAGCCACGTAGCGGTCTATCTCGTAGTGCCAGGCGACCATGGCCGAGACGCTCGTCTGGTCGGCGTAGGCTTTCGGGACGTGGTATTGCCCCGTCCGTGTCTTGCCTACCAGAATCGTAGCCTTGAAATCGTTGGTCGTACCGGCCTTGAACGAGGGGTCGGTATAGCAGATGAGCGTGCGGTACTCTTTCAAAGGCAGCATCTTGCCATACCGGATGTGCTTACGAAGGAATACAGCGCCCTCATTTATCGGGTTGTTCATATACTCCTTTTGGAAACGACGTTCGCCCATATAGGTACGAAGCTCTTGTATTTCCTCGCGGCTGTACTTCTCCCGCCAGGAGGGCTCACCGGAAGCATCGAGGGCATTTACTACCGTATGGTGCGTGTCCGGGCGTTCGGCAAATCGACTCAGGATGCTGTCTTTGCCGATGCGGTTGCCCACCAGGACGAACCGTCCGCGCCCCATGTCCATTGCGCCGAGCAGGGCGGAAAGGCACCAGTCGAACGCCTGGCCGATACGGGACGGATTTCGTACCATCTCGTCATCATCTATATCATCAATCACGATGTAGTCCGGTCGTTGCCCCCGGTTCTTGATGCCGCGTGGCGACTGTCCCCGTCCGAGCGACATGAAGAGCATACAGTCTTTGGTCT
>URGO01000066.1 GCA_900547435.1 uncultured Parabacteroides sp. | reverse complement strand
TTCTCTCACAATATAACACGCATACGTAATCAAGCACCCCATACCGATACTAAATGAGAAGAATGCCTGTCCCATGGCTCTTAATACAACCGATGAGGTAATCTTGCTAAAATCCGGTTTAAAGAAGAAGTTAAGCCCTTCCGAGACATTAGGAAGAGTAACTGAACGTACACATAACAGAATAAGAATCAGGAACAGGGCCGGCATCATAATCTTCGACGCTCTTTCTATCCCTTTTTCCACACCAAAAACTATAATCACATGGGTTAAAGCCACAAACACAGCCGTCCAAAATATCGGACGAAAAACACTGGAAGAAAAAGCATGAAAATCCTCCGTAAACTCTGCCGTGGTCTTCCCATCCAACGAACCGGTCATGGCTTGCCAGATATATTCCAAAGTCCACCCGGAGACTACAGAATAGAATCCCAAAATCAAGAATGCAGCCAAGACCCCGTTATAGCCAATCAACGGCCATTTTGTACCGGGAGCCAAAACCTTGAAAGCACCAGCCGCATTACTCCGCGAATGCCGACCGATGAAAAACTCTGTAATCATAATCGGTAGTCCAAGCAGGATCGTACAGATTATGAACACCAACAAAAAAGCTGCTCCACCATTTTCTCCTACCATGTAGGGAAAACGCCAGATACTACCTAAACCGACAGCACACCCGACGGTAGCCAATATAACGCCTATTTTGCTACCAAATGTTACTCTTTCCTTATTCGCCATATCTAATAACTTACCACTAATCCATCCTTAATGTGAATCGTCCGGTCTGTATCAGCCGCCAATTGCTCATCATGTGTGACAATTACAAATGTCTGATTCATCTTATCCCGCAATTCAAAAAACAGAGCGTGCAACTCTTCCTTATGCCGTGAATCTAAACTACCGGATGGCTCATCGGCCAGAATTACCGCCGGATAATTGATTAAAGCGCGTGCTACGGCCACACGTTGCTTTTCTCCTCCGGAAAGCTCAGCTGGTTTATGCGTCATTCGGTCGCTCAACTTAAGAAAATCCAATATCTCCTTCGCACGCTTCTCAGCAACAGATGTTTTTTCTTGCGCAATCAGAGCCGGAATCATCACATTTTCCAAAGCTGTAAATTCAGGAAGTAACTGATGAAACTGGAATACAAAACCAATATTTTTATTTCGAAAAGCCGACAATCGACGTTCAGACAATTGTTGGACATCCGTCCCGTTAATTAGCAAAGTGCCACTATCCGGAGAATCCAATGTACCCAGGATTTGGAGCAACGTTGTCTTCCCGGCTCCGCTCGGACCGACAATCGATACAACTTCGCCCTTATTGATCTCCAAGTCGATACCTTTTAGTACCTGCAAAGCACCGAAACTCTTGGTTATTCCTTTTGCACGTATCATATCTTTATTTTTTAGGAGTTAGTACTTCGTACCGGAGTTAAGCAGGAGTTAAAGGAGTTAGAGCCAATACTTTTTGATTTCATAAACAGATACATTCGGCCTTAACTCCTCTAACTCCTTTTACTCCTTTACCTCCTCCCTTCCTTAAATATTATTAATCACATATGCCGCCAAATAACATCCGAATACCGCCGGCATATACGAAACGGTTCCGGTAGTTGTACGCTTACATTGCTCATTATCCACTTCGATGACTGCATCCGGGTTTGCAATCTCTTTCGAAAACACAGCCGGAATCCCCTTATTGATGCCCATACTTCGTAATCGTTTGCGAACAACCTTTGCCAAAGCACAGTTTGTTGTTTTCGAAATATCAGCCACACAAACCTGTGTCGGATCCCATTTAGCTCCTGCCCCCATAGACGAAACCATTGGAATATGACGCTGGAAAGCATGATAAAGCAAAAACACTTTGGGACTGACTGAATCAATCGCATCAACCACAAAATCATATTTCACCATATCCAGAACCTCTTCGGTACGCTCATCCCGCAAGAACTCATTGATTACGGTAAGTTTCAGCTCCGGATTGATATCTTTCAAACGCTCGGCCATGACTTCGGCCTTAGGCTTGCCCAAAGTGGAATGCAAAGCCGGAAGTTGGCGGTTCAAATTGCTTTCGTTTACCGTATCGGCATCTACAACCGTCATCTGCCCTACTCCGGCACGGCAAATTTGTTCAGCCGCGTATGCCCCTACGCCTCCCAACCCGACAACCAACACATGGCTTTCGCGAAGTTTCCGGACACGCTCTTTGCCTAACAATAATTCAGTCCTCGTATTCCAATTGTAACTCATTTGCCGAAATTTTGGGACAAAAGTAATAAATCAATACTTAATCAATGCATAATCGTGCGTTTTTCTTTGAAAATAAAAATTGGCAATCGAGCATTGATAAATACATTCACAAATAAATTCTATGCCTAAAATTATCAATAGCCCAATTGCCAATAAAGAAAGAAAGGTCGCTCGCCGCCAAGGCGAACGACCTTTTATTACGGAGTTATGAGAACTTTACTTCTCTTAGAAGTTTCCAACATTAGCTCTATCCCACCATACGCGAGTACCACCTATATCACCGCTAAACTGAGAACTTGAATTTTCTTCGTTCAACAGGTTGATACCATTCTGCAACTCTACGTTATTGGTGTTGATTTCGTTATCTGAATAAAGCAAACGACGTACTTGCTCATCTGTATCGATAGTTCCGTTACTCAAGTTAACGCGGTTCGGGAAGAACTTCGGATAACCGGTACGGCGGTATTCAGCCCAACCTTCGCAAGAAATCGGGAAGTTAGCAATCCATTTCTGAATCATGATACGCTGTAACTTCTGTTCGTTCGTAGCGCTGTCATCCCATTTTACGCAAACATCATTCTGAGCTTCGATGTTATTCTGCTTATCAACCGGGTCAACAAAATCTTCCTGAAGTGTAGTACCATTAATGTAATTTTCGATTTCTTCATCAGAAACAGAAGTTACGCCTGCAAGAACTTCAATACCTTTATAAGCAACTTCGTTACGAATAGATGTACGAATACCATCCTCATACCATTGTTGAGCGGTTCCGCCACCCATGTTCCAGCCACGGAGGATACCTTCTGCACGAAGGAAGTAACCTTCAGCAGCTTTCATAATCGGGAATGCCGTAGTATAGCTACAAACAATCTTTGAGAAGTTACCCCACTGGTTTGGTTTAGCCGGCAGATTGCAACCTCCGCGAACACCCAAATAACGCGTATTAGCAGGGATTGTAGAGCCATCTTCGCAAGTCACATCAGCCTGGTTCATCGTTACATACAACGGAAGACGAGGATCTTCATAACCTTCCATGATTGTAATCAGGTTAGCGTTCATACCGCTATCGCCCCATTCAAACATACGAGTCTGTTCGTTGCTATAACCTTCATTAATCAAGATATCTTTAGTCAATACGCCAGCCTGAGCAGCCTCTTCTGCTTTTTGCTTAGCTAATGTCGGATTAGCCTTTACGATACGCATAGCCATACGGAGCTTCAACTGGTTAGCCACCTTAATCCACAAGTCCAAATCACCCTTGCACCAAACATCGAATGATTGTCTGGATTCCAAATCGGAAGTCGGATTCTGGAAATTCTGGATAGCTTCGTCTACCAAAGCGAACAAGTCATTATAAATATCTTCCTGCTTGTCATAGTAGAAAGAAGCACCGCCCGTCGGGTCTTCAATAGCCGATGTATAAGAAACCGGACCATAAACATCCGTCAACATCTGAACGGCATACGCCTGAATAACACGCATCATACCGGCATAATCGGTAAATCCTTGTTCTTCGCAAGAAGTAATCAAACGACGCGTATTATTAAAGATGTGCAAATAAACATTTTCGTACATACCGCCGCAGAAACCACGGTTCAATGCATAATCCACATTACCTGAACCATTGAAGTTGTGCGGTGTCATGAAATACCCGCTGAACAAATCCACGTTCAAGCTAAAGCAATACTGGAACAAGTTCTGTTGCGGAGCATATACATACGACATCGGTTCCTGGAACTGAGCAGAGAACGGAAGCGTATTCGGATCCAACTCATACTGGTCAGTGTTCAGTTCTTCAAAATTATCTGTACAGCCAACAGTCAATGCGCCTGTTGCCAAAGTCAATGCTGATACAGCTGCAAATTTCAAATATTTATTTAGTTTCATACGATAATTTCCTAAGATTAGAAGTTAAGTTTTAAATTCAAACCAAAGCTACGAGATGTCGGCAATGCGAACATATCCACACCTTGCCAGCCGTTACCCGTTGCAGCAGCTACATCCGGATCCATCGGAGCATCTTTATAGAAGAAGAACAGGTTACGACCAATCAAAGAAGCCGTCAAGTTCTTGCCTGCACCGAACAAGTTACGGAATGTATAACCCAAAGACAATTCACGCAAACGAATGTTTGTTGCATCATATACATATTGACCGGTATAGATATTTGAGTTATAGCTTGTACCACCGGTAGTTGAATAATAAAGTTGCGGATCGAAAGAAGTACCGTCAACTACAACCTGGCCGGCATCACGAGCTTCACCGGAACGTTCAGAAACGCCCCAACCGTCTAATGTAGCCTCTGTCATAGAGAATACATGTCCACCCACTTTCGCATCAATCAAGAATGACAAAGTGAAGTCTTTATAATGGAATGTGTTGGTCCAACCCATATTTACCTTAGCGTTCATATCGCCTACGTAAACCAAGTCTTTGTTATCAGAACCAGCCAAAACCGGAGCGCCATTATCACCTACAATAGGAGCGCCGTTTTCGTCACGTTGCAAATCACGAACATACAAGTCGCCGAAGTGACCACCTTCCTTCAGGATAATCTTGGCACCTGTACAATAGCTTGCCAATGTCCATTCAGGTAATTCGTCAGACAATTCAATAATCTTATTGTTGTTGTAAGAGAAGTTGAAGTTTGTACTCCAGCTGAAGTCATCCGTAAACTGGTTGTACCAACCTAATGCAACTTCAAAACCTTGGTTCTGTACGTTACCGGCATTGATATAACGGTTTCTCAAACCAGTTTCCCACGGAGCGGAGATATTGAAGTACTGGTTCTTCGTGTTTGTCTTATAGTAAGTCAAGTTCACGTTGAAACGGTTCTGGAAGAATGTACCATCGAAACCGATTTCCAAAGAGTTAGTCTTTTCAGGTTTCAACGTACGGAATGAAGAACTCTCAGGAGGAGCGATTGAACCAGCGGTTTCACCGTATGTATAAAGCTCGTTGGTTACACCAATGGGCACGTCATTACCTACAATAGAATAGGTAGCACGAAGTTTGAACAAATCAACCTGTTCGCCAAAGTCAATGAATTTGTCTAACAAAGCACTCGCACCGAATGACGGATAGAAGAAGGATACACCATCCGTAAATGCCAAAGAAGAAGACCAGTCGTTACGTCCACTGATATCGATGAACAAACCTTCCTTATACCCGAACTGAGCCGTAGCAAATACAGAGTTCAAACGTTTTCTTTCACGAGTAAATGTGCTCTGTACGGTATAGTAGTTCTTCGGATTGAAGACGTTCGGGAAATAAGCACCCGGATTAATCACACCATTATTTACTGAATAAGCCTTATCACCCCAACCGATGATTTCAGAACTTGTTCTTTCAGTCTTCTGATAGCTACCACCAGCGGTTACAGACAATGAATAAGTATCATTCCAAGTCTTGTTGTACTGAGCTAACAAGTCAGCATAAGTCTGGTCGCTGAATGTACGCGTATCCTTCAAAGTACCTAACAAGTTACGGTTAGCCGTACTGGAAGCATATTCATTCAAAGTCCACTGTTCTTCACCACGTTCGTAACGTAAACGACCTGTTACAGACAAACCTTCGATGATGTCATACTTAACCTGACCACCAAATTCATAACGATTACGGTCTGTTACCGGTTTCTGGCGATTCAGCATCCAATACGGGTTAGTAAATTGTTCCTGAGCCGTATTTGTCCAGTTATGTACATTAATATTGCGTGTACCATCATACACTTCATAGTTATTCTTGTAGTAATCCCAATCCTCGCCTCTCGGGAACAGGTAAGCACCTGTAATCGGGTTGCTCAAATAACCTGCAGCCGGCTGGTTCTCGATGTGCTGGTTGTTGTAACGAGCCGTAACATCAACCTGAACCTTTTTCCACAAGTTAAATCCAACCTTTGCCATCAAGTTGTGGCTCATATAATCGTTCTCCGGAACAATACCGTTAGACGATACATTTGAATAAGAGAAGTAAGAAGAGATATTCTCGTTACCACCTGCCAAAGAGATAGAGTTGTTGGTCGTATAACCCGGCTGGTAGAATTTCTTTGCATAGTTAGGAGCAGCAGAAGACAACTTATCACCCCAGCTGAAAGTACCTTCGTTGCTTACACCATAAGTATTCTGGAACTTCGGCAATACCATCGGTGTTTCAACCGTTGTATTACTTGATACGTTGATAGAAACCTTACCGGATTGAGCCGATTTGGTTGTAATCATGATAGCACCGTTGGCTGCAACTGCACCATACAATGCGGCTGCTGATGCACCTTTCAACAAAGTAATCTGCGCGATATCGTCCGGGTTGATGGTTGACATGGCATCACCACCATCACGTTCGCCACCGTATGCCATAGTTGTCTGAGAAGTAGAGACGTTCATCATCATCGGAACACCATCCACAACAATCAACGGCTGGTTGCTACCGCTAATAGATTTGTTACCACGGAACAGGATCTTGGAAGAACCACCGGCACCCGTTGAGTTCGGGGTAATCTGCAAACCGGCACTCTTACCTTGCAGGGCGTTAATCATGTTGACGTTTTTGATTTCGTTCAAATCCTTGCCACCTACGGTCTGAGCCGAATAGGTCAAAGTCTTTGATTCACGTTTGATACCCATTGCCGTTACGACAACCTCTTCCAAAGCCTCAGAATCAGATGCCATCACAACGTCAATTGTAGTACGGCCGTTAATAGCCTCTTCTACCGTCTTCATACTTACGTACGAGAATACCAACGTACCGTTGTCATCGGGAACCTCTAACGAGTATTTACCATCAAAATCTGTAACGGTACCAATTGTTGTACCTTTCAAAAGTACATTTACACCAATTAGCGGTTCGTTCAAATCTTTATCAATAACTGTACCGCTAATCGTTTTCTGCGCATAAGCTGTTACGCACAGAAAGAATGTCAATAATAAAGCTAATGACTTTCTCATGAAAAATCGATTTTTGGGTTTAACTAATTGTTTCTTGTTTACTATTTTTTGTTATACGGTTACATTAAATACTTACAATTTGTTTTTATCTCATAGGCTTTTTTTGTTTTTGCGTTATACATTATTCTTGTTTTCTGTCCTTAACATTCTTTAGAAACGAGACTTAGTTCTGGCGGAACTACGTCTTTTTTCTTTGAAATGCGTTACAAAGATATAAATATTTCATTACAAAACACACTTAATCGAAAAAATTTTTTCAAATAATTCCCAAAAATCGAATCGCTTTTAACATTGCAACCACCAAATGCACTTTCTTATTAAAAGCAAAATGTCTTTCGTTTTTGAATAAAGATTGACCCAGTTCGATAATCTTCTTGTCAAAATAAATCTTATTTATGTTAAAATCCAAAAATAGTAGGCAATTTGCTTTTACGGGCAAAAAAGGGAAAAAGACGTAGTTCCGCCAGAACTAAAAGGTAGCATCCTTTTCAGAAAAAGGTAGGCACAAACGGAAACAAACGTCCCACCCTTTTCCAACAAAGGTCGGCACAAAAATAACCGTTATTCGGGACGGAAATAACCGATGCTTCTGAAAAAAGAAGCGATATTTTAAAAAGGAATTGCTTCATCAAATCCCGTTATGGGTTATACCTTATTATATATAGGGAATCAGGCTTAACCCGACAAGGATAAAAGCACGTATAATCCTTGTCTGAATTCTTGCCTATCTTTCCTTGTAAAGATAAGCATAAACGTTTCCGAACATAGGCATGAATGGAAACGAACATAGGCATGATTTTTTTCAAAACCTCTTCATTTTCTTTTATTATTTTTAAATTTCAATTCAATCTTTGTATATTTGCAACTTGAATAATCAAAATGCAAAAAAAGATGATGAAGTATATTTCCGATTATCTATGGATTTTGTTGGCTCTGCTGGTTGTCTCTTCATGCCAGGACGACAAGAATTTCACGGTAAAGGGCGTGGTATCCGGAGCAGACGGACAGACGATGTATTTGGAAAACGTGGGGGTATCGGCGGTTGAGGTCTTGGACTCGGTCAAACTGAGCTCTGCCGGTAAATTTGAATTCAAGCAGGCACGTCCCGAATATCCGGACTTTTATCGCTTACGATTGAAGAACCAATTGATTAATTTCGCGATTGACTCGACCGAGGTTATCTCCATCGCGGCCGATGCCGGTACCTTTGCGACCTCTTATCAGGTGGAAGGTTCGGATAATTGCAAAGCTATCAAAGAGATTACATTGGCACAACTGGATGCTAATCAAGCCATCAACCGAATCCGTAAAGAGTATGAACACAAACATTTGGAAGACACGGCATACGTGAACCGCATTATGGAGGCTTCGAAAGCCTACAAGGAGGTAGCGTTGAAATATATCTATGGCGCGCCCATGTCTACCGTAGCTTATTATGCCTTGTTCCAGCAAGTCAACGGATTGCTTTTGTTTGATTTATATGACAAGACCGACTCGCGGGCGTATGGCGCGGTAGCTACAAGCTATAATCATCTTTATCCGGAAAGTCCGCGTACCAAGCAATTATATAATCTGGCATTGCAGTCCATCAAAGTCATCCGTGGCCAGCAGAAGTTAAATTTAGACGAAATAGAGACGAAAGAGGTCAGCTTCCTGGAGATTTCCCTTCCGGACATTTATGGGAATGTAGTAAACCTGTCTGATATCTCCCGGAATCATCCGGTTCTGGTCAACTTTACGGCTTATACGGCGGAATGGTCTCCGGCATTGAACATAGAGCTGAACAAGCTTTATTCAAAATATGCCGATAAAGGATTGAAGATTTACCAGATTTCATTGGACGCAGATGAGCACTTCTGGAAAAATGCGGCATCCAATTTGCCATGGACTTGCGTGCGCGACCCGGAAACGGTCTATTCGCAAGCAGCTGCATTATATAATGTAAAACAATTGCCCGCCCTTTTCCTTTTGGATAAAAATGGCAATGTCGTAAAACGAGAAGATTATCCGCATAAAATGGAAAACGACATTAAAGCGGCGTTGTAAGTTGTAAACAAGACGAGTTGAAAGGCTTCAGGGGACAAGAAACGGGTTCCCCAACAGAAAGCGTGCCAATCTCTTCTTTTTCAAATATGTTATAAAGCAGAAAAGAAAATATTGCAAATCAAAAAACTTGTCTTATATTTGCAATGTCTTTACGATATCGAAAGAGTTCCTGTCAAGCAATTGACAGGGATTCTTTTTTTATTACACAAAGCTTTTCCCCTATTCAGAGCGCAAGGCGATGTGTATTTCTAAACTGAATTACGAATAAATAAAATATAGGAGGATTTTGTATGGCTGTTAGCTACATGACGAAAGACGGCTATAATAAGATTTTGGCCGAAATCGATTATTTGGAATCTGTAAAACGTCCGGAAATATCGGCTCAGATTGCAGAAGCACGCGATAAAGGAGATTTATCTGAAAATGCAGAATATGATGCCGCAAAGGAGGCGCAAGGAATTATGGAAGCTAAATTGGCACAACTGAAGGGGTTGATTGCCAACGCACGGCTGATTGATGAATCGCGTGTCCAGACCGATGAGGTTCAGATTCTGAATAAAGTAAAAATCAAGAATACGAAAAACAATGCCGTAATGACATATACCCTGGTTTCTGATTCGGAAGCCAACCTGAAAGAAGGGAAAATTGCCATCAGTACCCCTATCGCACAAGGACTATTGGGCAAGAAGGTGGGCGATGTAGTCGAGATAAAGGTCCCTTCCGGCATGATGAAATTCGAAATTATGGACATTTCAATTTAATCTCATAAGTTATGGCAACGATATTCAGTAGAATCGTAGCAGGAGAAATTCCTTGCCACAAAGTAGCGGAAGACGATGAGTTCTTCGCCTTTTTGGATATTAACCCGGTAGCGGTCGGACATACATTAGTTATTCCGAAGGAAGAAATAAACTATTTGTTTGACATTGAAGATGCCAAGTTAGGCCGGATGATGGCTTTTGCCAAACGCGTAGCTCGTGCTCAAGAAAAAGCAATCACCTGCAAGCGTGTCGGCTTGGCGGTAATGGGATTGGAAGTTCCGCACGCGCATATTCATTTGATACCTATCACGAAGGAATCGGACATGTATTTTGGCGGAAAGAAACTGGAATTATCGCAGGATGAATTGGCGGATATAGCCGCTAAGATCCGTGCGACTTATCAATGACTTTTCGTGTGATTACTATAAATAGAATAAAAATTCTTAATAGTAAAGAGGCTCCTCTGTGAAGATCAGCCTCTTTTTTTATCAGGAGATTGTTATTCCTTAATCTTTTGTATGGTTCCGGCCTTTACACCTTGTTGGATAATTTGCGGATCACCTTTATAATATAGGTTACATACACCAACCGGCTTCAGGTCAATCTTATCCGTAACGAATACGTGCAAAGAACAACTTCCCGCCGTTCGGCACAAGAGTTCCCGGGTTTGCAGGTTGAGCGCGTCATAATCGCATTGTCCCGCCAAATTCAATTCAACTCGCCCGGCTTTTCCATACAAATCAGTCTGACACTTTCCGGCAATGTTTAACGTAAGATGTTGTATGTCCAAAGCATTCGCACGAGCATGACATTTCCCAGCCATATTAAGAGCCAACCGGGGTATAGCCAACGAATCTAAGACATCAAACAATACATCCCCAGCCATATTGAGTGTCTCAATATCCGATGAACATGTTTGAACCACAAAGCGTGTCGGATTCATCAAGAATCCCTCCTCTTCCGGTTCAATAAACAACGTATCGTGCGAGGTATGAATCTTTACCAGCGATAAAAGATTCTCATCACATTCCACCGACAACCGGGGTGTTTCGTCCGAACGGGTATATTCGACTTGCAATTTATTCCCCGCTACAGAGATTACCCGATAATCCGTTATCGCAATCTCTTTTTGAATAATCGTACCATTTCCATCAATCGGCTTAACATTTACCCGGCATGACGCACAAAGCAATCCTAACGAAAAGACCAATCCGCAAATAATAGGTTTCATACGTTTCGAGTTTGTTAAAACGAATAATAATAGGTACCATCCCAATTCCAGGGCAAAGTACTCCACCCATGAATACCTGTCTGATAGAAATAAACAGAAGCTAAAATGATAGAGATAATCCAAAGAACTATCAGAATCCATTTGGCGGAATTAGTCAACGGTCGAATATGGAAAAAGGAACGGCAAATGGCATATCCGATATAAAACACCGGAATTCCCAAGCAAACGATAAAACTAATACAGCCCATAATGACCAGGCCTGTCGGAGCTCCCGCATACCAATCCATCCCAAACGGAGAAAGATGATACAAAGCACCAGTCCCTCCTATTAGTAAAGCCATCATTACCACCAATAAAACAAATAATATCAATCCCAATACAGGGAACAGAATGATTCCGGCTAATATGGCTATAAACTTCAGGATAAATCCAACTACCTGTACAAAAGCATCCGCGATTTTATGAAACGCATTGCGCGGTTTGTCTGAATGGAGATATTCGCTCGTGCTGTTGCTGACCTTCTCAAATCCATCAGTCACCGTTTTCCCGATATTCTCAATCGTCACACTTTCCCCTCTCATTTCCAGCTTCTCGGTAGCAGTACGCGCCAATGGCATGACAATCCAGCAAAGCAAATAAAACGGCACAATAAATCCGTGCGTAAAGAAAATCAACAAAAAGAGCAGAATACGGATAGCAGTCGCGTCCCACCCCATATAAGCCGCAAAGCCTCCGGCCACACCGCCGATTATCTTGTTATCCGGATCACGCATCAATCGTTTACGATAATTCTTCTGCGCAGCCTGTTCCGTTGTCGTTTCCTTCTCTTCTTTGGTATCCTCGTCAAACAACTCTTCCGGTTTTCCCATGCGCTGGATAACATTCTCCACCTCTTCAATGGAAATCACCTGATAGCCCAAACGAATCCGCTCGTTAAAAAGTTCGGATATACGCATTTCAAAATCATTCAGAATCTCTTCCGAACCCTCTTCTTTGCGGAAATGAATCCTCAAATTATTCAAATATTTATCAAGCAGCTGGTAAGCGTCTTCATCAATATGGAAAACCGAACCACCTAAATTAATTGTAAGCGTCTTTTTCATGTTCCCGTTGTTTAATTGTTTTTAATATGGTTAATTGTCTCCGTAAGCTGTAGCCATGACGCCTCCAGCTCCTGCAAAAACTCTTCGCCTTGTTCCGTCAGTTTATAATATTTGCGGGGCGGTCCTTGCGTAGATTCTATCCACTGATAACTCAAAAAGCCACTATTCTTGAGGCGAGTCAGCAACGGATATAATGTTCCTTCTACTACAATCAAGCGAGCTTCCTGCAGCTTTTGGATAATATCTGAACTGTAAGCCGGCTCTTTCTTTAGCAAAAGAAGAATGCAATATTCAAGCGTTCCTTTTCGCATTTGGGATTTTACATTTTCTGCATTCATAGCCCTTTATTTTTATTTGTATGACAAAACTAAGCAAAACATAGTTATTATGCAATACAAGCTACTAATATTTAGCTTATTTTAATAGACAGATTCGATATTTATCCTAACCAACTGATAATTTCGAGAAAATATTTGTGAAAAAAAGAGAAATTACTTCTCTTAGAGGCAGAGAAAATAATGCTATCACGTAAAAAGGCACGAACTTCCCAAACGGATTCGTGCCTTTTCTCTATCATTCCTGTCAGTTACAGATTTTTCAACCATTTTTTCCCCGCTTTCGTTTTCATCCATAATAAGATACAGATGCCGATGAGAGAAATGAATACATAAAAAAACAATAATGGTTCCATGTTTTTATGATTTTATAATGTTATAACCTATTCGTGCGAAAAGATAAGTGCCTAATATTCCTATGGCAATTACCGCTCCATATAACCATTTTTCTTCTCCGATGATTATAGCCAATGCATTTCCGACAACTAATCCGGTAAATGCAATTTTTGCCAAATCATAAAAAAATTTACCGAGCACCTCGCGGCTCGTTTTTTCTTTTTCTACAACGGAATTTAGTCCGTTTTCGCTTTGCGTAAATCTTCTCATGTCTGTAAAGTTTAATGTTTCTACAAAGATAAAGTTTTTTGAGGAAAACAAACAAGTCTGTACAGAAAAAGGGCACAGACCCATTAAAAGAAATCCTTCAAAAGTAAATCCTTTGACTACGCCCCTTCGGGAGCTTCGCCCAGGATGACGAAAAAAACTAACGTCATTTTGAACGGATTTCCAAGGGAACGGAATTGAAAAATCCCCTATATCAGGACTTAAAATTCATGCCTACCTTCGGAATCAAAGGTAGGCATCTTTTCCTCAAAAGATAGTTACCTTTGTCGGAAAAGGTAGTTATCTTTTTGGAGAAAGGTCTATATTGAATTTATACTAACTTCGGAGGAAACTTCGCAAGTGCAACGCATTGAACATCGTATGTATACAACTAATGGAAGAATCTGACATTTATCCAGAAATAAGCATAGAACAAGAAGATATTAAACCGGTTTTCGAGTTGTACAGTTGGACAATATGTCAATTTTACTATCAAAATGTCATAATCAGAAACAATATGTCAGTGTAAACGAGAAGTTTTTGGAAATTTATTACCTGGCACACGATTTGTAGAAGTATAAATGAATTTCGGAAACGAAAGGATCTGAAATTCAGAGATAAACTGATAATAAAAATTAAAGATAGGAGATTAAGATTATGACACCGATGAGAAGAAACCAAAATTGGTTACCGAGCATTTTCAATGATTTTTTTGATAACGAATGGATGGAAAGAGCTAACGCAACAGCTCCGGCTATTAATGTTATCGAAAACGAAAAAGATTATCGCATAGAAGTTGCTGCTCCTGGAATGAGCAAGGAAGATTTCAACATCAAATTGGATGAAGACAACAACTTGGTTATTTCGATGGAGAAAAAATCAGAAAACAAAGAGGAAAACAAGCATAACGGCCGCTATTTGCGCCGGGAGTTCTCTTACTCTAAATTCCAGCAGACAATGGTTTTGCCGGATGATGTCAATAAGGAAGGTATTTCTGCCAGTGTTGAACATGGCGTATTAACTATTGATTTGCCTAAAGTCACTCCGCAGGAAATCAAGAAAGCCGAAAGACATATTGATATCAAATAACCAAGCACATCTTGAGTTCTAATAGAAAAAAGACCTGGAACCGTTCTCTCAAAAGGGAGAATCGATTTCAGGTCTTTCTGTATCTAAACGCAAAGCTTATGCTTGCGAGCTCAACTCAGTAGGAGGTTGTTGAGCGAGCGTTTCCGGCAACGCGATGACTTCGGTCGTCGAAACTATATTCACAATCTCTTCTTGCTCTTTTACGCTTTCCGTCTTGAGAGTCTGGGCAACCTCAGCAGCAGCTTTCGCCTCTTTAGCTTCTCTTGCTTCCTGCCGACGTTTCTTTTTCACACTGATGATATACTGCTGAAAAGCCCTGTCTGTCCGGATTTTCTTCATGGCCATCTGGGCCGCATGCTGTTGCGACTCCTTTTTAGAATAGCCAATTCCTATTCCTATCTTCTCTGCCGTTCCAGCTAATGTTACTGCGGTTTGGAAAACAGGATTTCCCTGTTCGTCCATAAAAGACTCTATAACATCAAAAGAAATCTCCAATTTGTTCTTTTGCGCCCACTCTATCAGATTCGATTTAAAGTTTACCTCTTTCTCCGAGAGTTTATCAATGTCAATATACTTCTTGATTAAAACATCATTGATAAACTTGTAACAAGCTTTAAATCCCTGGTCTAAATAAATGGCACCAATCAGAGCTTCCAGCGCATTGCCCAGCATATTGCTGTTATGGCTTTCGTTGAACGGATGATTAATGGAATAACGAAGCAAATGGTCGATACCCAACTCTTTCGCCATCCAATTCATGGATTCACGGGAAACAATTTTGGAACGCGTATTCGTCAAGAACCCTTCGCTTTTACCCCGAAAATGTTCATATACAATATCCGCCACAATTGCGCTCAGAACGGCATCGCCTAAGAACTCCAACCGTTCGTTGTTCCGGTCCATTCCTTCTTCGTTTTCCACATTCATCGAAGAAGATTTGGGTAAAGCTATCCGCTTACTGTCAAAAGCAGATTCCAAATGGTACGTATCTTCTGACGCAGCAAATGCACTTGCTGCACGTGTAGCTCTTTTCCAGAACAAGATGACGGATGCTGCAAACTATGCAGAAGCAGTATTAGCTAATTCCAGTTTCTCGCTCGCATCCACCGCTATGGATTTCTCTAAAAATTGGGTTGCAGGAAATTCAAGTCCGGAAATTATATTTGCCTATGTTAATAATTCAAGAGCATCCAGTCCTCTAAACTTCACATTATACGTTAATGACACGGAC
>URGO01000065.1 GCA_900547435.1 uncultured Parabacteroides sp. | reverse complement strand
GATAACGCTCGCATCCTCCGTATTACCGCGGCTGCTGGCACGGAGTTAGCCGATGCTTATTCATAAGGTACATACAAAATGCCACACGTGGCACACTTTATTCCCTTATAAAAGAAGTTTACAACCCGTAGGGCCGTCTTCCTTCACGCGACTTGGCTGGTTCAGCCTTCCGGCCATTGACCAATATTCCTCACTGCTGCCTCCCGTAGGAGTTTGGTCCGTGTCTCAGTACCAATGTGGGGGACCTTCCTCTCAGAACCCCTATCCATCGTCGGTTTGGTGGGCCGTTACCCCGCCAACTGCCTAATGGAACGCATGCCCAACCTACAGCGGATTGCTCCTTTAACAAATATTCCCATGCGGAACCCCTGTTTCATGGGGTATTAATCCGACTTTCGCCGGGCTATCCCCCTCTGTAGGACAGGTTGCATACGCGTTACTCACCCGTGCGCCGGTCGCCACCCGTTCGTATTGCTACAAACTGTGCTGCCCCTCGACTTGCATGTGTTAAGCCTGTCGCTAGCGTTCATCCTGAGCCAGGATCAAACTCTTCGTTGTTATTATTGTTTCTTTTAATCTCTTTCGCCCAGGACGCCTTCTTACTTATTCGGTCCAAGCTGTTTCTTTCATTGACGGTGTTCAATTCACCTTCTTTTGCTTGTACTTCCTTTTCAGTTGTCTATGTAAATCTTATTCAAAGAACTCTTCTTTCTTTCGAAAACGTGGCGCAAAGGTAATGCTTTTTTATCTTTACCTCCAAATTTTTTCGGAAGTTTTTTTTCTTTTTTTCTCGGATGCCTTCGGGTTTCGCTTGGGCTTCCCAACCTCACCGGCCGCATCCGGAATTTCCTTTCATTACTGCTTCAACCGCCATCTCTCTCGATTGCGGGTGCAAAGGTAGATACTTTTTACTTCCCATCCAAATGTTTTTGCGTCTTTTTTTGAAAGAAATTTTGTCGGTGTTGATTTTCAATGAGTTATAAAATCGAACTAATTCCGCTTTTTCTACACGCGTTTTGGCAAAATGACATTCTGATTATTTTATCCCCCTTACTAAAAAAAGCGAAGTCGAAGAATCTTCTGCAAACTCTTCGACTTCGTTTAAAGAAACTGTTTTAAATTTCTTCGGAAAATATTTTATGCTGCTTCCTAAGGAACGAAAGGATTTAACGGTTTCTTAATATCCCCCTCCTAACGCACGGTAAAGATATACAACAGACAGGAGTTCGTTACATACGGCGGAGTTTAATCCGATCTGTGCGTTCAGGAACTCACGTTGAGCATCCAATACATCCATGTAGTTGGTTACCCCGTTGATATATTGAAGCTGTGCCAATTCCAGGTACTTACGGGCTGCCACTTCCAGTTTAGCCTGCGACTGGCGCACCTCTTTGGCTTTACGAACCGAGACGATGGCATCATTTACCTCCTTAAAGGCTTCAATAACGGTCTTCTCATACCCATAAACCGCCTGTTCATATTGCGCACGGGCTACCTTCAAGCGGGCTTTGTTACGCCCCATGGCAAAGAGCGGTTGCGTCAGGTCGGCTATCGGATTCCAATAAGGGCTCTTCAGGAAATTACCCAACTCATCACTTTCCAAACCAAATATACCGGTCAATGTTATCTTCGGGAACAAATTCGTATATGCCACACCTACCTGTGCGTTTGCTTCTTTCAATGCCATTTCCGCCTGACGGATATCCGGACGACGTTCCACCAACGATGAAGGCAAACCGGCTGGCAAGGCATCCGGAAGATGTTGATCGGCAAGGATTCGTCCGCGGCGAATCGGATGCGAATAATCGCCCAAGAGCAACGAAAGGTCGCTCTCCTTAATCTGAATCTGCCGTTCCAAATCCGGAATCAACGTCTCGGTACGCGCTAATTCTACCAACGCCTGATTGTAAGCCGTCTCGGAAGTCAAACCGCCTTCGTAACGAAGTTTGGCCAAGCGGACACCCTCGCGACGCGCTTCCAACGTCTGACGGACAATAGACAGCTCTTCGTCCAATGCGCAAAGCTCATAATATCCGGCTGCCACGCCCGCGATAATCGTCAGCTTCAACGCCCGTTGCGCTTCGATGCTCTGCATATAAGCCGCGATGTCCGCTTCGTTTGCCCAACGGATATTCCCCCAAAGATCCAATTCCCAATTCAACTGAAGTTTCGCACCAAACTCCGGATCTGCACTCCGATTATCACTGCCCCCATAGTTGGTTACTTCCGTATCGCCATGCAACGCGGCTCCTAAGGAAGGGAAAAGACGGGAGAAGTTGATGCGCTTGGCCGCCATCATTTCCTTAATCTTGGCAGCGGCTATTTTCATATCTTTGTTGTTCTCCAAAGCCTGCTCAATCAGGTTCTGCAACACCGTGTCTTGGTACAAACTCTGCCACGGAATTGTTGAAACAGAAACCGTATCGATTGTCTCCCCATCAATAGTCTCCGGCAGATTCAAATCCGGACGCGCATATTCTTTTCCTAATTTACAGGAAGAAAAAGCGAGAACAAACGCCATTACCAAAATAAAAGGCAGAAACTTCTTCGGACGAATCTTTTTCAATTTATCCATATTCGGACGAAAACGAGACACCTTCTCCATCCTGATTCCTTTCTTAATCTTATAAATCAACACGAAGAAGAAAGGCACCATCACAATACCGACGCTCGTCGCCACCAACATACCGAAGAAGATACCTGTACCGATACTATGGCGCGATGCCGAACCCGGTCCCGAAGCCAACACCATCGGCAACATACCGAGAATGAACGCCAACGAAGTCATCAAAATAGGACGGAAACGCATCTGCGCCGCATGAACCGCTGCTTGCACAGCATCAATTCCCTTATCCACCTGCACTTTGGCAAACTCGACAATCAGGATGGCATTCTTGGCCGCCAAACCGATCAGCGTCACCAATCCGATTTGGAAATAGACATCGTTCTCCAATCCCGTAACCCAAATACCCAGATAAGCACCTAAAGCGGCAATCGGAAGAGACAGCAACACCGCTATCGGTACAATCCAGCTCTCATATTGGGCAGCCAAGAAGAGGAATACAAAGAGAAACACCAAAGCCAGAATCATACCGGTCTGTCCACCGGCCTGCTTCTCCTGATAGGAAAGCCCGCTCCATTCCAAGGCGATATTTTCCGGCAAATGCTCCTGCACGATACGTTCCATCGCCGCCATCGCATCACCGGTACTGTATCCGGATGCCGCTACGGCACTGATCGGTGCTGTAGAAAACATATTAAAACGCTTGATTGTACCCGGTCCTGTGGTATATTTAGTCGTACCCAATGCCGTAAGCGGCACCATCGAACCATTTTTGGCCCGCACAAAGAAAAGCCCCAAGCTCTCTTTGTTCGCACGATAAGGCGCTTCGGCCTGAATATACACACGATAGATACGGTTGAACATATTGAAATCGTTCACATAAACCGAACCCAAGTAAGCCTTCATCGTTGAGAAGATATCCGCCACAGGAATCCCCAAAAACTTCGCCCGGTCACGGTCTACATCGAAATAGATTTGCGGAATTTCGGCTTGCAAAGCAGAAGAGATATTTTGCAACTCCGGTGCCTGGCTGGCATAATACAGGAAAGTATCTGTTGCCTGTACCAGATCATCCCATGTCGCCTCACCACGCGCTTCAAGCTGCATCTCCAAACCTCCGCTTTCACCCAAACCGGGGATAACCGGCGGACGATTCACATATCCTTTTGCTTCCGGATAATAATACAACTCCTTGCGGACAGCCTCCATCACATCGGCCACTCCCATATCACCACCTTTACGTTCTTCCCACGGTTTGAGGATAACCGTCAACGTGGCACGGCTCTGCGAGGTTCCCAAACGGCTGCTGCTACCCGTCACGTTCTGCACATAGGCCACAGCCGGTTGTGCCATCAGAAAATCAATCATCCGGTTGGTCACGGTGCGGGTACGTTCCAACGTAGCCCCTTCAGGCAATTCCAATTCGACCGTGAAGAAACCCTGGTCTTCTTCAGGGATAAATGAAGTAGGCAAGATACGGTTCAGCACGAAGATAATTACGATAACCATACCGAAACCCGCCAATATCCGGCGCGGCTGCTGCATCACTTTCCGAAGCAATCCCGTATATTTATGGTTGCCTTTTTCGAGCCATTCGTTTATCTTGCGGAAAACAATGTTCTTCTCACCTTTGGTCGGACGAAGCAAAATGGCACAGAGCGCAGGACTCAATGTCAGGGCCACAACCGTAGAAAGAATTACCGAAACGGCAATCGTAATGGAGAACTGGCGATATAACTGTCCCGTAATACCACTCAGGAAGCTCACCGGCACGAACACGGCTGCCAACACCATTGAAGTGGCTATCAAAGCGCCTGTCAGTTCTTTCATCGCCCGATGGGTCGCCTCGCGGGGCGAGACGTCCTCTTCATTAATAATACGCTCTACATTCTCGACCACCACAATCGCATCGTCCACCACAATACCGATGGCCAATACCAATCCCAACAAGGTCAACGTATTCAACGAGAAGCCCATGACCAGCATAAAGCCAAACGTACCAATCAATGAAATCGGCACGGCTATTGTTGGAATCAACGCCGCACGCCAATTCTGCAACGAAAGGAACACGACTAAAATCACCAGGAACAGGGCTTCGAAAAGGGTCTTATACACTTCATGTACGGATTGGGAGATGTATTCCGTCATATCGAACGGGAAGTTGTATTCCAATCCTTCGGGGAAGTTCTTGCTCACCTCCTCCATGACGTTCCGTACATTTTCGGCTACCTCCAAGGCATTTGCGCCCGGAAGCATATAGATAGCCAGGATGGCCGCATTCTTTCCATTGATACCACTCTCGGTATTATACGAAGAGGCTTCCAGCGAAACGCGGGCCACGTCGCGCATACGGACAATCGAACCGTCCGAATTGGCACGAATCACAATATTCTCAAATTCTTCAACCGTTGAAAGACGGCCTGATGCCGTAACGGGAAGCGTTACGTCCACATTCAAGATAGGTTGCTTACCAAACTCGCCTGCTGCCGACTCGCGGTTCTGGTCTTTCAAAGCATCCTGCAAATCTTTTACAGTCAATCCCATCGTGGCCAAGCGGTCAGGATATACCCAAATCTGCATACCGTAATAACGGCTACCCACGTTCGACACACGTCCTACGCCCGGAATACGTCTTACCACGTCCAGTACGTTAATCGTGGCAAAGTTACTCAAATAAATTTCATCGAACTTCGGGTCGTCAGACAGCAACGTAAGCGTCATCAACTGGCTGGGCGATTGCTTCTCGATTGAAATACCGTTCTGGATAACCTCGGCCGGCAAACGGCTATCGGCCAGCTTCACGCGGTTCTGTATCTCTACCGCAGCCAAGTCGGGATTCGAAGAGATATCGAACGTAACCGTGATGGTCAGGTTTCCGGAGTTCGAACAATTACTCTGCATATAAAGCATCCCCGGCGTACCGTTCAGCTCCTGCTCAATCGGAGTCGCCACCGCCTGCGAGACGGTCAGGGCATTGGCTCCCGGATAGGATGCACTCACCTTCACCACCGGCGGAGTGATTTGCGGATATTGCTCGATTGGCAACGAGATCAATCCAATCAACCCGACGAGCACAATCAGCACCGAAATTACCGTTGAGAAAACGGGTCGGTCGATAAAAAATCCTGCTCTCATCCTCTTACTCCTCCTCTCTTTCTCTTAATGCCTGGATAGCTTTCTCGTCGCTTGAAAGGATCGGCTGTACCTTCACGTTCGGTTCCAATTTATGATAACCTTCGATGACAACCCGTTCGTTCTCGCCCAATCCGCGTTCGATTACCACCGAGTTCTCTATCTCCGGACCAATCTGCACGAAACGTTTTTCCGCCACATCGTCTCTTCTCAATACATAGATAAAGGCGCCACCGCCTTCAATCGCAATGGCTTTGCGGGGAATCACAATAGCCCGTTCGCGGACATCCAACAGGAGCTTGACGCGCGTTGACTGCCCCGGAAGAAGCTTGCGGTTCGGATTCGGAAGGATGGCACGTACGGTAAACGTACCCGTGTTCGGGTCTACCGACGGGTCGGCAAAGTCTACCACGCCTTTCACGGGATATTCCGAATTATCCGCCAACGTGACCGACACGGTCGGTTGCCAAGAGCGAGTCGTATCCTGCACACCGAACTTCACATTCCTCCGCTCCGCACGCAGATAGTCCAACGCCGTCATCTTGAAGTCCACGTCTACCGTATCACTTTTTACGACTACGGCCAACTTCGAGTTCGAACCCGGCCCTACCAACGTACCAATATCTACCAATCGTTCACTGATATATCCCGATATAGGGGAAATCACTTGTGTATAGCTCAACTCCAGCTCCGCCTGTTCCAAGTCCGCCTTACTCATGGCTACATCCGCCTCGGCATTCTCTTTTGCGGCGATGGCATTGTCCAAATCCAGCTGGCTGGCCGCATGTTGTTCATACAACGGAGCCAGGCGCTCCACATCCCGCGCTGCCTTAGCCGCCTGCACTTCATTTTTGCGGAGTTGTGCTTTCGCCTTTTCCACCCGGGCCTTATAGACCGCAGGGCTGATAATAAACAACGGATCACCCTGTTCCACCCGTTTTCCCTCTTCAAACATCATCTTCTCCAAATATCCCTCTACACGGGCATGGATTTCAACCGTACTTTCCGCACGGATAGTTCCTACATACTCGCCATAAATCTGGACATCTTTCTTCTCCGGTTTCTCTACAATCACAATAGGCAAAAGCGGTTCCTCTTTTTTCTTACAGCCTGTTAATAGCAGACCGCACAAGAGAAATGCGCAAACCAACCCTTGTGTTCCTTTAAACATTCTACACATTGAATTTCTACCTATAATTTAACACTTTTGTACTCAACCTTTTAGTTTTTAACCAACAAACGTATAAACCTAAAAACTCATCAACTTAAAGAAATAATCGTTCCAAAATCTTCTTCGCCCCGTTAAATTTGGTTATCTCTCTAATGATTAAGGAAATAGGGTGTAAAGGTAGTAATTTATTTCTACATGGCATACATCCCGTTGAGGAATTATTCCACACTTATTTGTAGAATTGCCAGTAGAACCGCCACACTGCTTTCATAAATATACCGGGTGTAAACTCGATTGGTTGAGAACAGAGGATGGGGAAGAACAGGAGAGTGCTTCTATATGTCTGCTGAATAGTTACGCTTCATCTTTTATATCCTATTTTATTTTAAACCGATACAACGCAAAACTTTCACTCATCTCATCCAAGCCGCTCGTTGCATAGACATACGGCGCACTATAGCCCAATACATACATTTTCTTAGGAACGCTTACATCCGCCAGCAACGTTTTCCCTTGATAGATTTGCAATCCATCCTGTTTCTCATCATCAGGACGAGTATAAGAACGGAACAACATATCCAATTCGGGAAGATATTTCAGGTGATGGTAATAGGAATATTTGTTTCGTATGTTCATACGATCTTGTAAAAGGGTTTCCATAGAGTAAGATTTATCATACGCTGTCATATTCTTTCCCTGCCCCCCAAATGTGTATAAAGGTTCGAAATTAGCGTCATAGCAATAAACCAATGAATCCATTTCAAAAGATACATAAAACTGATTTTGAGGATCTATGTCATAATAAACCTCCATAAAAGCAGCATGTTTTTGTTCGTAAAAAGAAAACATATGTTTTACAACATAAGACACGGTCCACAGTCCATCCAAGCCTCCCCCGAAGCAGAGCCTTATCGTTTTGTTGAAAAGCTCCCTGCTTTTTCCCGGAAAGGGCACATGCTTTTTCGGGAAAGGGGGGATGCTTTTGTGGAAAACGGAAGCTCTTTTTCCGGCGAAAACAAGAAGTAGTTTGCTTTTGGACCAATTGCATTCGAAAAATACCAATATTGGGCTCTTAAAACGATTTTTAAGGGGGAATCGGCATAACTTAAAATGTAGAAATAACTGATATAGAATAAGTTGAAAGAATCCGGCTGTAATTTTCAGCTTAAACAACGAATCGAAAAAATGTATGCAAAAATGCAGAAAATGTATGCAAAAACGCGAAAAATGCAAACATCGCAAAAAGAAAAGAAAAGAACCAAAAGAAAAGAAAATAAATAAAAGAAAAGAAGAGTAAAGAAGAGAAAACAAGACGAAACAAAAGAAAAGAAAAAAAGAAAAGTAGAATAGAATCGACTACACGTCGTGGTGTACGTGAACAAAAAAAGACGTTTTCTTCCCATTTTTTCCCTAAAAGTCACATTAGCCAACTCGACTAAAGCTGGCGAATGTACCTTTGCAGGGTAATTTAATGGCAAGAATATGTTTAAGATTTGTAATTCGAAATTCGTAATTTCCGACTATGCGGCGACAAGTGAACGGTTATGTTTTTTTCATCCGGACATCTGCTCCCCACATCAGCTTTTCGCGCAAAGTCTGGTAAAAGGTGTGGTTATACCGCTTGATGACCTTGGTCGTATAATTGGCTTTCGAAATGGTCAGCCGAATACCGGAGGGGAAAATCTCCGAACGTCCGTCCAACGACACCAGGAATGTGCGGTTCCGGCTTTCGACGTTCAGCCTGATCTCGTAATCATCCGGAATAACCAAGGGGCGTACATTCAACGAATGAGGAGCCACCGGACTCAACACCAAGCTATTATCTTGCGGAAGAATAATCGGCCCGTTTACACTCATGGAATAAGCTGTCGAACCGGTCGGCGTGGCAATCACCAAGCCATCAGCCTGATACGAGGTGAGATATTCGCCGTTCAACTCGGTATGAATCGTAATCATGGACGAGGTGTCCCGTTTCAACACGGCAATTTCATTCAACGCATAGTTATACCCTTGATAAGCCCGCGTTTCGGTGCCCAAACGGAGCAAAGTCCTCTCCTCCACCCTATAATAATGCTTGAATACCTCCTCCAGCGTTTCCTCTACTTCGGTGCTTCCCACATCGGCCAAAAAACCCAACCGACCGGTGTTGATGCCCAAAATGGGAATATTCTGCCGGTTGACCCGTGCCGCAGTGCGCAGGAAAGTCCCGTCACCTCCCATACTTATCGCCACTTCCAGGTCAAACTCGTCTCCGGACAATATGCCGGCAACAGCAGGTTCAAACCCGAACGTATCGCGCAGGAAATCCGAAAAGTCCGCATCCACATAGACCTCTGCCCCCAATGCCGCCAATTTACTGAAGACACGCCGGATAATACTTTGCTTATCCAACTGATATTCGCTTCCAAAAATTCCGATTCTCATATATTAATATAATGTATAAATTCGTTGACACGCTGGCGGAAAACATCATCTATCACGCCGTTTTTCATAAAATAGCCGGACACGGTATAGTTGAAACGCTCGAAGCTGCGGATTACCGACGAAGCATCCTCCACATCCAGCTTCAACGTAATCAGCAAGTGTCCGTTTCTGACATCTGTCTGCGACAAAAGGCTCAGGATATGGGCATGGTTCGATTCAACCAGGCGGGCTATATCCACCAGCGAATAATCCACCGGAAGCAAATCCAGCATGACAAGGCTACCCGCCGCATTTGCCTGACAAAGCTCTGTCAATGCCGCAAGCAACGATTCGCGCGTCAGCACACCCAAATATTCCTGCTGTACGGAAATTACCGGCAAGATACTCAGTTCGCGGCAAACCATCACCGGCAAAGCTTCCAATAAATGCGTATCATCCCGGACAGAATAAGCCTCAGTCAGATTCAGCTCTGCCAATGACAATGATAGCTCCGGTGCCGACAAAAGCTCTTTCTCAGACACCAATGCCTGTAAAGAAAAGAGGTCATCGGCCAACAACGGCAAATGATTCACCTTAAAATCGTCCATCAAAGCCAAAGCATATTCCCCTGTATCAAAACTTTTTAACACGGGGATTTCCTTTGTTATAAAATCTTTTACCAACATTTGTCCATTAATTCCCTAAATACTGCTATTTTTGCAACTGACTTTGGTGCAAAAATAATCAAAGAAAAAAGATTTAACGATATACAATGACAAATTTAAGTGTAAACATTAACAAAGTAGCGACTATCCGCAACGCCCGCGGAGGCAACATGCCGGATGTTTTGAAGGTAGCGCAAGATGCGGAAGCATTTGGCGCACAGGGAATAACTGTTCATCCTCGTCCGGACGAACGTCATATCCGCTATGCTGACGTATATGGCCTGAAACCTTTAATCAAAACAGAATTCAACATCGAAGGTTATCCGTGCGAAAAGTTCATCGACCTTATCCTGAAGATCAAGCCGACGCAAGTAACGCTTGTACCGGATGCCCCGGATGCCATCACCTCCAATGCCGGATGGGATGTAAAGAATCATTTTGACTTTCTGTCCGAACTGGTAGAACGGTTCAACGGAAACGGAATCCGCACCTCGATATTTGTCGGTACCGAATTAGACAATATCGAATGGGCGGCCAAGACCGGAACCGACCGTATAGAGCTTTATACCGAGCCGTATGCCACGCTATATCCGGCCAACAAGGAAGAAGCGGTGGCGCCTTTCGTCAAGGCCGCACAACTGGCCAAGAGTCTGGGATTGGGTGTAAATGCAGGACATGACCTGAGTTTGGTAAACCTGGCCTATTTCAGCCAACAGATTCCGTTCCTCGATGAAGTGTCGATTGGTCATGCGCTAATCTGCGATGCGTTATACTTAGGATTGAAAGAGACAATCCGGCAATACAAAGAATGCTTAGTACATTAATCAGAAATAATAACACAAAAACTTATTGAAATGAGTCTTTTACTTTTATTGCAGGCTGCCGCACAGACAGCCGACCAAATGCCTGACTTGACTCAGGTAGCGACTACAACCGTTCCGGCTGAAGCAGAAATGAACATATTGGATTTGGCCGTTAAAGGAGGTTGGATTATGATTGTCTTGCTGATATTATCGCTCATCGCGATTTATATCTTCGTTCAACGCCTTTTGGTCATCCGCCGGGCAGCCAAAGAAGATGTGAACTTTATGAACCGAATCAAAGACTACATACATGAAGGGAAAATTGACTCCGCGTTGAACCTCTGCCGAAGCACCAACACCCCGGAAGCCCGTATGATCGAGAAAGGCATTACCCGTTTGGGCCGTCCGATGAACGATGTGCTGGTGGCTATCGAGAACGTCGGCAACCTGGAGGTAGCCAAATTGGAAAAGGGATTCCCTTTGATAGCGACAACAGCCGCCGGCGCGCCGATGCTGGGATTCTTGGGTACGGTAACCGGTATGGTACGCGCCTTCTTCGACATGGCGAACGCCGGGACAAACGTAGACGTATCGTTGCTTTCCGGCGGTATCTATGAAGCCTTGGTTACGACCGTAGGCGGACTGGTAGTCGGCATTATCGCCCTGTTCGCTTATAACTACTTGGTTTCACAGGTGGACAACGTGGTCAACAAAATGGAAATGCGTACCATGGAGTTCATGGATTTATTTAACGAACCGGCAAACTAAAAACATCATGGCATTAAAAAGAAGAACCAAGGTATCAGAAAACTTTAGCATGGCGTCGATGACCGACGTTATCTTCCTGCTATTGATTTTCTTCATGGTTACATCAACGGTCGTGATACCGAATGCCATCAAGGTCACTTTGCCCCAATCTCAAAAGCAAACGGCAGCAAAGCCTTTGACACGTGTCACGATTGATGCCAACCTGAATTATTATGTCGCATTCGGCAAGCAAAAAGAGGTACAGGTTTCTTATCAGGAAATCACACCTTTCCTGCAAGATTGCTATGCGAAAGAGCCGGAAATGTATGTGGCTTTATATGCCGATGAAACGGTTCCTTATAAGGAAATCGTAAAAATTCTCAACATTGCGAACGAAAACAAGTTCAAAATGGTATTGGCCACAAGGCCGCAAAGGTGATGGGCTAAAGAACTGAATACGTATGAAATTTACAAAAGATGATATATATGGATTGGTCGGATCGCTGGTTTTCCACGCCGTCCTTTTCCTGATTCTCTGGTTCTCCGTGCTAAAGGCCGCTATTCCGGAGGAAGATGGCGGTGTGCTGGTCAACTTTGGCAATATAGACAGTTCCGCCGGGACATTCGAGCCCCAATATACCGGCCGGCAACTTCCTCAAGAGACGACTACCCCTCCGCCTCCTACGCCGGTTCCTCCGGTAGAAGCTCCGAAAGAGGATCTGCTGACGCAGGATCTGGAAGAAAGCGTCTCGTTGGATGAAGAGAAGAAAAAAGAGGAACAACGCAAGAAAGAGGAAGAGGAAAAGAGACGGAAAGAGGCCGAAGAGCAGGAACGCATCCGGAAACAAAAGGAGGCAGAAGCTAAACGTATTGCCGAAGAGCGTCGCAAACAGGCCGAGGCCATCAGCAACAAAGTGGCCGGCGCATTCGGTATTGGCGCTGCCGAAGGCAACATCCATGGCGTTGCAGCTGAAGGTTCCGTTAACCAAGGAAGCCCATTCGGTAATTCCGACCATGGCGAGAATGAAGGTATAGGCGGCTATGGTTCGTTTAACCTGAATGGACGTTCGTTAGGAGCAGGAGGATTGCCACGTCCCGCTTATACGATTCAAGAAGAAGGAAAAATTGTAATCAATATTACAGTAAATCCTAAGGGAAATGTTATCTTTGCGGAAATCGGACGCGGAACCAACATCGACAACGCTTCGATGCGGAAAAGCGCGCTGGAAGCAGCCAAGCGGGCAACATTCAACAGCATCAGCGGAGCCAACAACCAAAGCGGTACGATAACGTATGTGTATAAGCTGAAATAAGGCGACAAGGGAACAAGTTGACAGGCTAAAGGACCTTGTCAACTGAAGCCTGTAGCCTTAAAGACGCAAGATTTTGCGTCTCTACAAACTAACAAACTTAAAAACTTAAAAATATGAGTAAAGCATTTGTATTTTTAGCAACGGGCTTTGAAGAAATGGAAGCCCTCGGTACAGTAGATATCTTACGCCGCGCCGGCATCGACACGGCTACCGTATCCATCACCGGAGACAAATTGGTTGCAGGTGCGCACAACATACCTGTTCAAGCGGACTATCTGATGGAAGAGGCTCCGCTTGCGGGAGCAGCAGCACTTGTATTGCCCGGCGGACTACCCGGAGCAACCAACCTGAACAATTCCACTCCGGTAAAAGAAGCCTTGTTGCAACAATACCGTGAAGGGCGTATCGTTGCGGCTATCTGCGCCGCTCCACTGGTATTAGGCGGATTAGGCTTATTGAAAGGCCGCAAAGCTACTTGCTATCCCAGCTTTGAGGAGTATTTGATTGGCGCAACTACAAATGGTGCCAAAGTAGAGGTTGACGGAAACGTCATCACCGGAAAAGGTCCCGGCCTGGTATTCGACTTCGGATTAGCTTTAGTCGAAGCTATTCGCGGAAAAGCTGTAGCCGAAGAAGTAGCAGGCGGTATGTTATTGTAACAACTAACCGGTGTATCGGCATATGATTCATTAGTTAAAAGGCGTGTGCCCAAATAAATAAAAACACAGAGCCACGGGAACTCGGAGTTCTTTATTTCTTTGATTGTCAAAATGAATACTCCTGTATTTCCGTGTCTCTGTGTTTAATTTCAAAGTTTCTTTCCAAAAATTCTTCCATTAGCTTTCCGGAAATATCGGTTATTTGCTAAAAATAAGGGATAATCAAGGGACAATTATCTGTTATCTTCTTAGATACAAGCCTCCTACCCCACTCTTGTCTGAATTTACTTCCGAAATTCATTTCTATATTTCAATTTAATAACTATTTTTGCAAGCGTAAGAAAATTAGAAATAAATCCTATAAAGATGAGTTTAAGAATTATTGTATTAGCTAAACAGGTTCCAGATACGCGGAACGTGGGCAAAGATGCGATGAAGGAAGATGGTACGATCAACCGCGCAGCCCTTCCCGCTATCTTCAATCCGGAAGACCTGAATGCTTTGGAACAGGCTTTGCGCCTGAAGGATGCCCATCCGGGATCGACAGTTACATTATTAACCATGGGGCCGGGACGTGCGGCCGAAATCATTCGCGAAGGTTTGTATCGCGGCGCAGACGGTGGTTATCTCTTGACAGACCGTGCCTTTGCCGGTGCTGATACGTTGGCTACCTCCTACGCATTGGCTACGGCTATCCGAAAAATTGCGGAGTATGATATTATCATCGGCGGACGTCAGGCTATCGATGGCGATACGGCACAGGTTGGTCCGCAAGTAGCCGAGAAATTAGGTCTGGCACAAATCACCTACGCCGAAGAAATCCTGAATGTAGACGAAGCACAGAAGAAAATCACAGTGAAACGACACATTGATGGTGGCGTGGAAACGGTAGAAGGCCCGTTACCTATCGTCATCACGGTCAATGGTTCGGCGGCTCCTTGTCGTCCGCGCAACGCGAAATTGGTACAGAAGTACAAACGCGCTTTGGGCCAACAAGAACGTCCGGCAGAAGTTCCCTACGCAGATTTATATGAAAAGCGTCCGTATCTGAATATCCAGGAATGGAGCGTAAAAGATGTGGATGGCGACACGGCACAATGCGGTCTCTCCGGTTCGCCTACGAAGGTAAAGGCGATACAGAACATCGTATTCCAAGCCAAGGAGAGCAAGACGCTGACCGGCTCGGATGCGGATGTGGAAAACTTGATTGTCGAACTATTGGCTAATCATACGATTGGCTAAAAAAAGGAGTTAAAGCAGTCAGAGGAATTAGAAGGAGTTAAAGCAGTTAGAGAAGTTAAAGGAGTTAGAGCCGAATGTCTTTGATTATACAGACAAAAAGTATTGGCTTAACTCCTATAACTCCCAATAACTCCTATAACTACTAACTACCAACCACTAAAATATAACTCCTAAACACAAAAATAAAAAAGCAATGAATAACGTATTTGTATATTGCGAACTGGAAGGCACGACCGTAGCCGATGTAAGTTTGGAGCTCCTGACAAAAGGACGGAAACTGGCGAATGAATTGGGTTGCCAGTTGGAAGCCATCGTGGCAGGAAGCGGATTGGATGGCGTAGAAAAGCAAGTATTGCCTAATGGTGTAGACAAAGTGCACGTGTTCGACGCACCGGGATTATTCCCCTACACTACATTACCCCATGCTTCCATCCTGATTAATCTCTTTAAAGAAGAAAAGCCGCAGATTTGCTTGATGGGGGCAACAGTAATCGGACGCGACCTCGGTCCGCGTGTATCATCTGCCTTGACCAGCGGATTGACGGCCGATTGTACTTCACTCGAAATCGGTTCACACGAAGATAAGAAGGCGGGCAAGACGTATGAGAATCTGCTCTACCAAATTCGTCCTGCCTTTGGAGGTAATATCGTCGCTACGATTATCAATCCCGAACATCGTCCGCAGATGGCAACCGTTCGCGAAGGCGTGATGAAGAAAGAGATCCTTGATGCCAATTACCAAGGTGAAGTTATCAAACACGATGTAGCTAAATATGTTCCCGAAACGGACTATGTAGTAAAGGTAATCGATCGCCACGTAGAAAAAGCAAAGCATACCCTGAAGGGCGCTCCTATCGTGATTGCCGGAGGTTATGGCATGGGGTCAAAAGAAGGCTTCGATATGTTATTTGAACTGGCCAAGGAACTTCACGCCGAAGTGGGAGCCAGCCGCGCTGCCGTAGATGCCGGATTCTGCGAACACGACCGGCAAATCGGACAAACCGGTGTAACCGTCCGCCCGAAACTCTACATCGCCTGCGGTATCTCCGGACAAATCCAACATATCGCCGGAATGCAAGATGC
>URGO01000064.1 GCA_900547435.1 uncultured Parabacteroides sp. | reverse complement strand
TTTTGTACCAGTGCTTTTACTAATTTAGGATTGGTGTTACCAGCCATTTCAGGGGCACGGTCCCAGCCAATGTTCGGTTTGATAACCACTTTCTGTCCTTTCTTGATATATTTGCCGATTCCGCCCAAAGCTTCCAGAGCTTTATCTAACATGACTTCTGGTTCGCCACCCATGACTGCTACCATATCAGGAACAGCTTCGACGGCAACTGTGTTGTTCGTCAATGCTGCGTGCAAGCCTTCGAAGTTCAGGGTTAGAGCGGCTCCTGCAAGTGCACTTGTCTTTAGAAAATCACGACGTTTCATGTTGTGTATGTTTTAAGTGTTATGTTGTTTAATTATGAAATTCCCACGGCATTGATGAGCAGATTTACCGCAAACGTCAAAGCAATGGTGGCATATAGTATTTTTATATTGATCTTCTTAAACATATAATAAAGAACAACTATTGTCATAGACAATGTGAATGTTAGGAGCAACCCCGTGCGCAATGTGATAGGCAGAACCGGAATAATACTCCATGATGTCGGGAATAGAAGCAGTGCTAATCCGGCCAATACCCCTATTGCCATAAATAAAGCGAAGATACGTGTGCACCAATGGCGGTATTCGGTAATATGCAAAGCATATTGTGCCAAAAATATGGTGATGAATGGATAGACGGGTAATAAATAACTGGCTCGTTTAACCGGCATGATAGCATATGCGACAAGTAATAAAGTCAAAATGATAAGGCTGAATAATTTCACTCCGCCACAATCTACTTTCCATTTTTCCATCTTTACTCCGAATAATGAAAAGAAGAAGAATACAATCCACGGTAGGAATCCGATTGCAAGCAAGGGAAATATATAAAACACATTGTGCGCATATTGTTCGATTCCCCAAAAATAGCTGAATTCAGTACGCATTACATCGAATAATAAGTCACTTCCACCTTGTTTCCAGATGCTGATATACCAAAGAATAGGAAGGAAGAGGGATGATATAGCTACATAAAGCATGGCTTTGAGCGTTATTTTTACCGGATGTTTTTTTAAGGCTAACAAATAAAGGGTAAATGAAACTATCGGGAGTATCATGCCCATTAATCCTTTGGCTAAGATGGCTCCGCTCAAAAGCAGGGATATTTCGATAGGAATGCCTTTCAGCTCCCAGTTTTCTTCCCAACGGTATAGCTGGGTTAATGCAACAAAGATAAATGTAGCAAATAGTAAGTCTCCGGAACTTGCGGCAGATAAGTTCTGCATTCCGCAACAGGTAATTAAAAATAACGTGGAGATAAAAGCTTCATGGAACTTCGTGCGTCTTCCGAAGAAAATGAGTGTTGTTGTCATCATGACGATGAACGCCAAGGCTCCGGGTAATTGCAAGGTGAGTTTAGATACATAACCTTGCCAATAAGAAAAAACGACAATCAACCAATGCAACATCGGATGGTCATAATTGATTGTTCCGGAAGGCATTTTAGGCAATATCCATTCGCCGGATTTCAGCATTGCATCAGCAATAGCTGCATCCATGGATGTTGCCGGACTGTTCAATTCGTTCAGTCCTAACCAGGGAAGCACCGATATGATGCAGATGAAGATAATCATCGTCACCGGCTTTTGCAGGTATAAATATTGCAATGTTGGTGTTCGCATAAATGCTTTTCTATCTAATGTCTTATCTAATTTCTCGCAAAGAAACTATTTTTTGTCGAAATATTTTCTTTTTTAGTGAACTTTTACATGCCGAGCGAGCCTTTTATAGCACGACGGATAATCGTAGCGTCCCCTTCATTTTCTCGTAAAATCGATAAGATGAAATCCAGATAATGCTCTTTGGTGCTGATTCCGCAAAGTTGGCACACACGGCTTTGCGGGAGCATACCTTTCTGATTGTAGACACGTAGAATATTGTCGTAATCAGCAGCATCGACATATTGCTGGAACTCTTCCTTGAGTTCTTTATAGATATCCTCGACATGCATCCGTTCGTGGATTTCTTCGACTTGTTCATTCAATTCTTCGAAAGAGTGTATTTTGCAATTCAGTGCCATCTCCAGCTTTTTCCGGACCAGATGCTTAGCATGAAGAATAACTTGGTCTTCCAAATCTTTTTCGAACAGGCGAATGACATTCTCTTTGACGGTAGAGAATATCTCATCGGGGTTTTTCATTAATCGGCGAGCTACACTTTTTATGACATCTTCCAGCATCAGCAAATTTTCGACTTCGGCCACATTGGGTACAAATATGTGTTGCTCATTCAGATAACGGATTTCCCCTTCGGTACGCCGGTCCCGATCTACAATTCCCATACTTTCCAAAGTATGGAAATCTTTGAGCTGATTAAAGGCTTTAGTCGTTTCGATTACCTTCTGGCATCCACCCATTGGTTTTACCATATAGTCGGGGAAAACCAGCGAATAGAGCCGGTTATCAATACTATTATTATCCGTCCCTTCGATAAAAAGAATTGGCTTACGGCTTCCCAGCATTTCCATGTAAAGCTCTTCGGGAAGGCTTTTGTTGTTCTCAATCAGTTCATAATCCCATAATTGCCGATCGGCATCATACGAACGGATCCATAGCCGTTTGCATGAACGCCGAGCTAACGCGAAATCTATATCATGGGTCAGATAAACGAATGTGCAATCCGGTCTGATTTGTTCAATCTTGTCCCAAAGTACATTTTTGATGGAAGTATGGAGCAAGGTTTCCGGTTCTTCGATAATCAGTAATGCGTTTGGAGAGGCATATAAGATGGCACCTATCAGGTAAAACACCAATTTCTCGCTATCGCTCATCCGCCCGGCGGTATAAGAGTCGCTATTCCGATAAGCGGATGTCAGTTCGATGAAACCCGATTTGCGAAGTAATCGGTTATGGGGAAACATCTCTTCCCAAATTTGCTGGATAGTGTCCAACTTGGTGCCCGGAGGTTGCAAAGAGGGATTCGTTTTGCATGCTTCTTTGTAGTTGACGGCCACTTCGAATTCCTCATGTTGCAAGCGGAGAATCATTTTTTCGTATTCCGTGATGCGGGGAAGGCGCATCCGTTCGTTGATAAGCGTCGACATCTGCCACCAATCATCTGCATTCGCTTTATCTTCCTGAGTGGTAATAAACAATGCGTGCAAACCACAGATGTTTTGCGCTTTTTCCGGATAACGCTTCAAGAGGTCTTTGCCAAATGAGCTTTTCCCCACACCGTTAGTTCCGATTACAACTAATGTACGGGTTGAAATCACCGGATTTTCCTTGTTTATATGACGTGGCAATAGAATTTCCATACTCAGAACCCAATTGATTTTCCTACAAAGTTAGCACTTTTTTCCATTAAAAAAACGAAATCGTTTTTTGTTTTCCCCCCAGTGTACATGAGATTATAGGATGTATTGGTAACGCTCAAAAATATCTATCAGCAAATCATCTGTGGGAAAACAAGAATCAGACATGTGTTTTTGTACTTCATTATAATTGCCACATGCCGTCTCATCCACCAGATGTGTGTCATAAAGGACTTTTATTTGAGGGAGCAATTCTTTGGCATGTATATCTAATAGATCACAAGTTACCATGCCGACCAAATTTCCATCGCAACAATAGCATTGGGGCAGATTCTTTTCATAGAATATCAATAACCGACGGAACCAATCAGTTACTTCTTCACGACGTTCCGGTTGGACTCTTACGATATAGGAAACCGCATGTGAGACGATCGCACGTGCGAATGTGTCAAACCCGGGTGTCATCATATATGCCGATAAATCCTCTAACCGGTCTTTCCCTAAAAGATAAACGGTTGGAGTGATTATCTCATGCATGAAATCACCAAAATGAAAGTCATAGAAACAATCTTTTTGTTTTAAAACCTCCAATACGACAGGCAGACTCCGGTTATCTTTCAACTCGCCCAAGAAAAACAGGCAATGTGTGATAGGGATGCGGTAAGGTTCATCAAATCTTTCTTGAGGAATATCGCCGTAAGTTTGACCGATTTCATAAAGCACGATATGCTCCAAATCCTCACGTAATTCATCATGTGGTAAAGCTAATATATCTTGGATGGTCTTTGGTGGCAGGCCGTTTTGATTCTGGGTGTCATAGAATATATCAACCAATTCCGGATGCTTTACTTTTAGCTCTTTAGGATATTCCGGATAGATATAATTATAGCTTTCTTGGGGAAGTTTTTGGGATTCCTTCATTTTTTTGAGTGCTTTTTCTATATTCCTCAAATGCTCTTCCGAGAAAATAGGGCCATCTTCATCGTCCTCATCCTCATCTTCTTCAAGTTCGTCCGGGAAAATAAAGTCGTATTCTCCTTCAGGCAGATTTTTCTCAAGCAAGGGCAGATACGTGTTCAATTCCAGATTATTTTTGGTCACTAAAAAGTGTTTGCCATTTTTCCCGAATTCATATTCGATGAGCGGAACATCCTCAGTATCCTCTTCCAACAGATATTGAGTTAGGGCAAATTCCGGGCTGGGTTTGATACCGGCTTCTTCGGCAAAGGCTATTGCTCCAAAAATCAGATTGTGAGCTTCGTTGTAAGATACTTGTATGTAATTCCCGCCTATGTTTATCTGGTCTAACAAATCGTCATATTCTTGGGAACTTACATTGAATTTGTAAAAGGTATCTTTTAGTCCTAAGCAAAATGTATCAACTAAATAAAGTCCAATTGTATATTTCCCGCTTGCATGACGACGTGCTATGAGAACGGTTGTTTCTCCTACATCTTGCCAATCTTCCAGAATCCAGCAAGAATCAATGGGCAACGAACGCCCTTTTTGCATGATGTATTTCTTGGGAGAGAGCGGTTGAACCTTTTGAGCTTGTTTCTTCTTTTTCATTTTTATTTATGTTGTTTGTTCTTGTATGAAAAAAATATCGTTAATTAAATCTGACCTCCATTCCGCGGATAGCATCGTTCACTTTCCCTTCTTGATAAACGATTTGTCCGTTAACGAAAGTGGTATCTATGGCGTGATGGAACGTGTAGCCTTCGAAAGGAGACCATCCGCACTTCGAGAGAATATTTTCCGGAGAGACCGTCCATGCCTTTTGAGGGTCTATCAATACCAAATCGGCATAATAATCAGGACGGATATATCCGCGTCGGTCTATGTGGAAAAGCTCCGCCGGTTCGTGAGCCATCTTGTCAATTACTTTCTCGTAGGTGAATATTCCTTCCTTGGCCAGTTCCAGCATAGCCACCAGCGAATGCTGGATGAGCGGGCCTCCGCTAGCCGCTTTCAGGCAACTACCTTGTTTCTCGGTCAAGAGATGTGGGGCATGGTCGGTCGCTACGATATCAATCTTGTTATTGTTTACGGCTTCGCGCAGGGCGGCACGGTCGGCCGGAGTCTTGATGGATGGATTGCATTTGATGCGATTCCCGAATCGGGCATAATCTTCGTCCGTGAACCAAAGATGATGCACACACACCTCTCCGGTGATTTGCTTATCCTTTAACGGAAGGGTATTGTCTAATAGAGTGAGTTCTTTAGCCGTGGAGAGGTGCAGGATATGTAAACGGGCTCCTAAACGTTTTGCCAAATCTACCGCTTCCGAGGAGGAGGCGTAGCAAGCCTCTTCATTTCGGATCTTGCTATGGAATGAGATATCCAGATCCTCTCCGTAAAGTTGGGTATAATGGGCTATATTTCGTTTGATGACATCCTCCTTTTCCGCGTGGATGGCAATCAGCATACCGCTTTCGCTAAATATTTTCTCTAAGGTCTCTTTGTTGTCGACCAACATATTGCCGGTTGAAGAACCTAAAAATAACTTCAATCCCGGGACACGATGCCGGTCCAATCGTTGAATCTCTGCCAGGTTATCGTTCGTTCCTCCGAAGAAGAAAGAGTAGTTGGCCACAGAGGTAGCCGAGGCACGAGCGAACTTCCATTCCAGAGCCTCGATCGTGGTGGTTTGAGGTTTGGTATTGGGCATATCCATGAAAGTCGTTATTCCTCCGGCAACCGCGGCTCTGCTTTCACTTCCGATATCCGCCTTGTGGGTTAATCCCGGTTCCCGAAAATGTACCTGGTCGTCAATGCATCCGGGAATCAGCCATTTGCCGGTCGCGTCGATGACTTTATCCCCGTTTACCTCTGCTTCTTGCGGGCATTCGCCTTCATATACGGCTTGGATTTTGTCCTGATGAATCAAAACAGAACCGATATATTTGCGCCCTTCATTAATAATAAGGGCATTCTTTATCCATGTTTTGCTCATATCTTTGAGTGATTATTTGGTTTTAACGCCAAAGATAAGCATTTTGCCTGATTTATTTCTGTTTTGCGTCATGCTTTTTGTGATACCAACATCGGAAACGATAGTCGAGTAGCAATAAAAACAAGGCGGTAGCTCCGATAAAAAAGGAAACATCCAGAGATGAAAGGTCGATTTTCGGTATATACAATTTAGGGAACTCCCAGAATTTCCAGCAGAAAGCCGCCAATGTTATCAGGAACAAGGACGCCAAGTTAACCGAGAACCATTCGCGCCAGGTTTGTCTTTGGGCTTTTCGGATGGCCTCCTGTTCGATACGTTTCATCATGCGTGTTCGGAAATCAGAAGGCAATGGCGTATCGGGCAATTGTCTGAACCATTGCTTCATGCCATCTTCTTCTGGGTTGTATGCGCTATTTTTCATAATCCATTCCGTTTTTTACCGAATTATTTCTTCTTCTTTTGTCCTTTAGTCATCAGGATATATAACTTTTTCCGTATGCGATGTAATTTGACTTTGACATTCGCCTGACTCAATCTGGCAATTTGAGCCAGTTCTTCCACTGATTTCTCTTCTTTATAGAAAAGCAGAATCAGGGCACGATCGTCCGGCGGGAGTTGCTCCAAAGCCCAATCCAGCAAGTCCAATTGTTCGGATGAATCCACTTGTCCGAGCTGATTTTGAATCATCTCTTCCGAGACGTTGCTCAATTGGCTCTCCTCGATCGCCAGATATTCTATCTTTTTCTTTCGGACGGCTGATATGGAAAGATTATAAGCGATGTGATATAGCCATGTGAGGAAATCGCATTCGCCCCGGAATGATTCCAAATGCCGGAAAGCCTTTACAAAGACATCTTCAGCCAGTTCTTCCGCGTCTTCCCGGTTTTGAATGATCCGACATACCCACGCATACACCTGTTTGCCATACCGGTCGAACAAACAAGCGAAACAAGAGGTATCACCCGCCAAAACTCTTTCTATATAATATGTATCCGATAAACCTTCCATTTTATATAGATAGACGCAAAACTATCCGAAAGGTTACACCTGTTTTTAAATATTTTCCATTCATACCTTTTTGCTAAGGTATATTTGTATCCTTTTTTAATCTACAATTTGGAGGACTCTTAAAAGAAAAAACGGAAATTTATCATTTTCTTTCAGTGATAAACTTCCGTTCCTTGTGATCGGGCTGGGATTCGAACCCAGGACCCACAGCTTAGAAGGCTGTTGCTCTATCCAGCTGAGCTACTCGACCATCCTTCTTAAATGTGGTGCAAAGGTAGGCATTTATTTTGAATCTGCAAGTGTTTTTCTGAATTTGTTTTGATGTTGGATGAATGGGTGGCTTACTTTCTGCTTGAATTTTCGTTGTTTTGCTTTTATTATGTTTCGATTTTCTGCTTTCGGCTGACGCGTGTTTGAGGTAAATCCTTCAAAATAGAGCAAAAAAAAGGGCGTTTTTGTGGTTTTGTACCTATTTGTGCGCGGATTTGTGCCTATCTTTTGCTCCGAAGCATACTATCTTTTCCCCGAAAGTTGCCTGACAATCCCGGGAAAGGAAGGCATCTTTTTAGGGAAATATCCTATATTTTCCCGAAAAAGAGGGATATTTCGGGGAGAATATCCTTGATTTCTCTTTCATATCGGCTTGAATTCTTCTAAAATGAAGATTTTTCAGAATGGGAAGATTGGTGTGTAAATGAATGAGGCAAAGAATATTATCTCGAAAAATGGTCTTCTTAACTCATCGAGAAGCCCATCGTTTTGAAAAATCTGTACATGAGGTCGAAAAAATGGCGTATGGAGAGGGGTAATTTGACATTTTGACATTTTGTAAATGACGGTTTTTTCTCTTTATGGGGCAGGAGCGTGTACCGAAAATGAATTTTTGTTTTAAATATTCTTTTACTATTTCAAACAATTTGCTATTTTTGTAACGTTTCTGGAGATTGCTTTAGCTTACTAAAAAAATCAAAACGACAAAATGAAGAAAGTAGCATTATTCATATTGTTTTTGGTGGCAACCTTGCCGGTATGGTTTACGGGATGTGAGGGGCTGGATGAGCATTACTCGATGAATCCGAACTATCGCCTGGCCTTTTCGGTAGACACCTTATCGTTTGATACGGTTTTTACGACGATTGGTTCCGCTACAAAACAATTTCTGATTTATAACCGCAATAACGAAGCGTTGAATATCCAGTCCATCATGTTGGCCAGTGGGGGCGAATCGGGCTTCCGCCTGAATGTGGACGGGCGCAAAGGGGATTATTTTGATAACGTCGGTATCTTGGCGGAGGATAGTATGTTTGTCTTTGTGGAGGTAACGGTAGATCCAAACGATTCCAACCAGCCTTTGCTGGTGGAGGACTCGGTGGTCTTTATCACGAACGGGCAGACGCAATCGGTCTTGTTGGAGGCTTACGGGCAAAATATGCATCTGTACAAAGGCGGATTGCATATTACGCGCGATACGACCTTGAGTGCCGATTTGCCGCACTTGATTTATGATAGCCTTACCGTAGAAAATGGTGCGACCTTGCGTTTGTCCGAAGGTACGATCCTCTATATGCACGACAAGGCCAATATAATCGTGTCCGGACAATTGATTTCGGAAGGGACTTTAGAGAATCCGGTCACAATCCGGGGGGACCGTCTGGATGATGTGCTGGATGAGATTTTGCCTTATGACCGCACGCCGGGGCAATGGGGAGGTATCTATTTCACGGGTGAGAGCTTCGGTAACCGGATGGAATATACGATAGTGCGGAGCGGTACGACGGGTATTACTCTGGAGCCTTCCGACCCGACGAAAGAGAAGCTGAGCGTTTCTAATTGCCAGTTTACCAATATGCAGGGAAATGTATTTACCTCCAGCAACAATAAGGCTACGGTGGTGAATACGGAAATAAGTAATGCCGGAGGGGCTGTTGTGGCCTTGGCTTGCGGAGAATACCAGTTTACGCATTGTACGTTGGTCAATTATATGCGATTAATCCAGCGCGAATTGGCTTGTCTGGCTTTGACGGATACCTACTATCCGACGGGAAGCGAAGAGGTAGAGCAGGCTTTGCTGAAGGTGAGGTTTGATAATTGCCTGATTGACGGAAGCAATGGTTCAGGGAATGGGACTATGGGGGGAGAGATAGCTGTCTCTTTCACGGATGAGTCTACGGCCGATTACTATTTTAATCATTGTGCGATAGCTACGAAGGTAGATGAGGACGCGCGTTTCAATGAAGTCATTCTCCGTACAGATGATGTCCTTCCTTATTATAAGATGACCGGAGGCGAGGCGAACAAATACCGGTTTGATTTCCGACCGGATTCGATTATCTCGATAGGGGTAGGGAAGGCCGACCCGGTTATTTCCACCCAATATCCGATAGACCGTTTAGGGGTAGACCGATTGAATAATGGGACCGGCCCGACAATAGGCGCGTATGAGTTTGTACAGGATTAATGTCTTGGGTTGGCTTTTGGGCTTTTTCCTATTCCCTTTGCAGGCGCAAGAGGAGGAGCCGGTGCTTTTCCAGGTGATGAGCTATAATGTGGAAAATTGCTTTGATACGGCCGATAATCCGGATGTCGCGGACGAAGAGTTCTTGCCTTCCGGAGAGCGTTGTTGGACGGAAGGGCGTTATTATCGGAAGTTGCAACATATCGCGCAGGTGATTCAATCTGCCGGAGGATGGAATACCCCGGCTTTGGTGGGATTGTGCGAGGTAGAGAATGATTCGGTGATGCATCATCTGCTGACCCGCACCTCTCTACGACAATTGGATTATCGGTATTGCATCACACACGGACAAGACCGGCGGGGTATTAACGTGGCTTTGCTTTACCAACGGGATCAATTTAGATGGTTAGGCTCGGAAGAGATAGAGATAACATTGCCGCAAAAAGAGCGCCCTACCCGGAATATCCTTCATGTTTGGGGGGAGATACAGACCTCTGATACGGTGGATGTCTTTGTTTGCCACATGCCTTCGCGCTCCGGAGGAGAGATTGCCAGCCGGCCCAAACGCCTTTTGGCCGCTAACCGGCTTAGGGCCTGTGTGGATTCGGTGTTGTCTATGCGCACTACGCCCCAGTGCTTGATTATGGGGGATTTTAATGATATGCCGGAAGATGAAAGTCTTTTGGTTCAATTGAGGGCACAAGCCTTTCCGATGGATGAGTTTGTCTCTGACCAATTGTATAATCTTTTCTATTTCGGGAAAGGCTCGTATAAATATAAAGGGGAATGGAACCAGCTGGACCATTTCATCGTGAATGGGTTGTTGCTGGACAAGAAGCATAGTATGCACCTGCAAGAGAACGGGAATATCATTTATAAACCCGGTTTCTTGTTGACGGAAGATAAAACAGGGCGGGGGATGCGTCCGTTCCGCACCTATTATGGGTTTAAATATGAAGGCGGATATAGCGATCATTTGCCTTTGCTTTGTACATTTGTCTTACAATCCCGTTGAAATATGTCGGATAAGAATAGAATAGTCATTGTATTAGGGTCGAACAAAGACTCCGAGAGGAATATGGAACAGGCTTGTTGTATGCTTGAGAAGCTATTCCCCGTCCAATGGGCGGAGGCGGTTTATACCCGACCCCTGCATTGCATAAGTCCGGAACCGTTCCTGAATCGAGTAGGTTTGTCTTTTACTTCATCTGATGTAAAAGAGCTCCGTGTGTGTTTTAAGCAGATGGAAAAAGCCTTGGGGCGTACGGCTGATAGCAAGCAGAGCGGTGTTATTCCGATGGATATTGATTTGGTCCGATGGAATGATATTGTCCTCAAACCGGATGATTGGTCTCGTGATTATGTACAGAACGGAATCAAAGAGATTGAGGGCCGGCAAAAAGAATCTTATTTTTGATGAGGTATGTCAACTTTTTCTTGCAGAGATTTGTTTTTTAATCAGATGAATAACCTAAAATAGAAAAGCATGAAGACTAATTTAAGTTCGCAAATTACGCTTACGCGCATTCCGACTAAATATTACCGGCCGGAGAATGCGTTTGAGCATTCTGTGTTGACCCGTTTGGAAAAAGTTCCTACAACAATTTATGAATCGGCCGAAGAGGGTTCGTTTGCCATTGCGAAGGAGGTGGCCAGCCAGATTCGCAAACGCCAGGAGGCCGGGATGAATTTCATATTGGCTTTGCCCGGAGGACGTTCGCCGGAAAGTGTTTATAAGGAATTGGTTCGGATGCATAAGGAGGAAAACCTGAGTTTCCGCAATGTGATAGTTTTTGTAGAGTATGAGTTTTATCCGTTATCCGCTTCTACTTCGGGCGTTTATACTCATTTGAAAAACGAATTGTTCGACCATGTTGATATTCTTCCGGAGAATATCCATTATCCGGATGGGAGTATGCCCAAGGATGCTATTTTAGAATTTTGTGCCTCTTATGAGAGCCAGATTCAGGCACTGGGCGGAATTGATTGTATGTTGTTGGGTATAGGACAATATAGTAATATCATGTTCAACTCGGCCGGAACATTGCAGAGCTCGCGCACTCGTTTGGTCTTGTTGGAGGGAGCGGCTCGTAAAGAGGCGTCGGCTACTTTTGCGTCTTCGGATAATGTCCCGGCCAGTGTCATTACGATGGGAATTTCCACCATGCTGAAGGCAAAAAGTGTTATCCTGATGGCTTGGGGGGATGATAAGGCACAAGTATCTGCCGATACGATTGAGGGAAAGATCAGTGATGCTATTCCTTCTACCTATTTGCAAATTCATCAGAATGCAAAGGCCGTAGTAGATTTGTCGGCCGCTTATAGCTTGACTCGCATCAGTCATCCGTGGTTGGTAACTACATGTGAATGGGATAACCAGTTGATCCGTCGGGCTATCGTATGGTTGTGCCAAAAGACCGGAAAGCCGATTTTGAAACTGACCAATAAGGATTATAGTGAACATGGCTTGGGTGAATTGCTGGCGGTTTATGGTTCGGCTTATAATGTCAATATTAAGATATTTAACGATATTCAGCATACCATTACGGGATGGCCCGGAGGAAAACCGAACGCCGATGATACTGACCGCCCGGAGCGTGCTACGCCTTATCCTAAGCGTGTGCTGATATTCAGTCCGCATCCTGACGATGATGTCATCTCGATGGGAGGAACCTTCCGTCGGCTTTGTGACCAGCACCATGATGTGCATGTCGCTTACGAGACATCCGGCAATATAGCCGTTGGGGATGAAGAGGTAATCCGTTATTGCGAATACCTGCGTGATGTTTGTAGCAAGTATTCACCGGAAGACACGACAATTAAAGATAAGGCAGAGGAAATCATCCGTTATCTCCGTTATGAGAAGGTAGAAAGCAACCAACCGGAGCGTCCGGATGTCTTGTTTATGAAAGGGACAATCCGTCGGGAGGAGGCTCGCCATGCGTGCCGTTATACCGGAATCAAAGATGATACACATATCCATTTCCTGGATTTACCTTTCTATGAGACAGGGCTGGTAAAGAAAAATCCTATCAGTGAAATAGACAAGAATATCATCAAGAAATTGCTGGAGGAATTGAAACCCGATCAAATGTTTGTGGCTGGAGACCTGGCGGATCCGCATGGTACGCATAAAGTATGTCTGGATGCGATTCTTGCGGCGGTAGATGAAATCAAAGATGAAGAATGGATGAAGAATTGCCGTATTTGGATGTATCGCGGAGCCTGGGCTGAATGGGAAATGGACCATATTGAGATGGCAGTACCTATTTCGCCGGAAGAATTGCGCCATAAACGGAATGCTATCTTAAAGCATCAGTCGCAAGCTGAAAGTGCTCCGTTCCTGGGTGACGATGAACGCCTCTTCTGGCAACGTGCGGAAGACCGCAATCGGGCTACCGCCGAATTATACCGCCAGTTGGGATTGGCTTCGTATGAGGCTATGGAGGCTTTCGTTCAATATATACCTTTAAGATAAAGATTCTTCTTTATTTTAATAGTTTATTCCTTATATAGCTATTTGAGTTACGATTTATAATTTTTTTATAGAAAAAAGTAGCAAATATTCTTTGTGGTTCCAGAAAAGGATGTATCTTTGCACCCGATAAAACGAATAAAAGAAAAGACAATGATACAGAACAGCCGATTGCACATTTTGGGTATTATTATTCTACTCTGGAGACGGAATAGGAAGTGAGCTCGTGTGTGTTTTCTGGCGATGTACAATAGGAAAAGAAACCTTTCTCACTTCCGGGTGGGAAAGGTTTTTTGGTATAAACGGATCATTATAATTAAAGGTAAAAAGATATGTCTGATAGATTATTTATTTTCGACACAACGCTTCGCGATGGTGAGCAGGTGCCCGGTTGTCAACTGAATACGGTAGAGAAGATCCAAGTGGCCAAGGCGCTGGAGGCGTTGGGCGTCGATGTGATTGAAGCAGGATTCCCGATTTCGAGTCCTGGTGACTTTAAAAGTGTGGTAGAAATATCCAAGGCGGTGACATGGCCCACGATATGCGCCCTGACGCGTGCCGTGCAGAAGGATATCGACGTGGCCGCCGAAGCCTTGAAGTATGCGAAGCGCGGACGCATCCATACGGGTATCGGGACATCCGATCCGCACATCATGTATAAGTTCAACTCCACACGTGAAGAGATTATCGAACGGGCCATCGCAGCCACGAAATATGCCAAGAAGTTTGCCGAAGACGTGGAATTCTATTGCGAGGATGCCGGACGGACGGACAATGAATACTTGGCCCGCGTGGTCGAGGCGGTCATCAAAGCCGGGGCAACGGTCGTCAATATTCCCGACACGACGGGCTATTGCCTCCCCGACGAATATGGCGCAAAGATCAAATACTTGATGGAGCATGTGGACGGTATCGACAAGGCGATTCTCTCGACCCATTGCCATAATGACTTAGGCATGGCCACAGCCAACACCGTGCAGGGTGTATTGAACGGTGCGCGCCAAGTAGAGGTGACGATCAATGGCATCGGCGAACGGGCCGGCAATACTTCACTGGAAGAGATTGCCATGATATTCAAGAGCCATAAGGAATGCAACATCGCCACGAACATCAACACGACGAAGATCTATGGCATCAGCCGCATGGTGTCGAGCCTGATGAATATGCCGGTGCAGCCGAATAAGGCCATCGTAGGGCGCAATGCCTTCGCCCATTCGTCGGGTATTCATCAGGATGGTGTATTGAAGAATGTCACGACCTACGAGATTATCGACCCGAAAGAGGTGGGCATCGACGACAATGCCATCGTACTGACCGCCCGGAGCGGACGTGCCGCCCTGAAGCACCGCCTGCATGTCTTGGGCATTGAAATGGAGCAAGAGAAGCTCGACCAGGTCTATGAAGATTTCCTGAAGTTGGCAGATAAGAAGAAGGAAATCACCGACGATGATGTATTGGTACTTGCCGGAGCCGACCGTTCGCAGAACCACCATATCAAGATGGAATACTTGCAAGTGACGAGTGGCGTGGGCGTCCGTCCGGTAGCCAGTTTGGGGTTAAGTATCGCAGGGGAGAAGTTCGAAGCCGCTTCGTCGGGCAACGGCCCCGTGGATGCCGCCATCAAAGCCCTCAAGCAGTTTATCCACCGGCAGATGGTACTGAAGGAGTTCACCATCCAAGCCATCTCGAAGGGAAGCGATGACGTAGGAAAGGTGCACATGCAAGTGGAATACGACGGACATGTGTATTATGGCTTCGGGGCCAATACGGATATCATCGCCGCTTCGGTTGAAGCTTATATTGATGCAATTAATAAATTCGTGAAATAAATGAAGACATTATTCGACAAGATTTGGGACGCGCATGTTGTCCAACAAGTAGAAGACGGTCCGATACAATTATATATAGACCGCCTGTATTGCCACGAAGTGACCAGTCCGCAGGCTTTCCAAGGACTGCGCGAACGGGGACTGAAATGTTTCCGTCCCGACCATATCTATTGTATGCCCGACCATAACACGCCGACGCACGACCAAGACAAGCCGATCGAGGACCCGGTATCGCGTACGCAGGTCGATACGTTGGCCAAGAATGCGGAGGAGTTTGGCCTCACGCACTTTGGCATGATGAACCCGAAGAACGGGATTATCCATGTGGTGGGTCCGGAACGCGGATTGACACTGCCTGGCATGACGATTGTCTGCGGCGATTCGCATACTTCGACGCATGGAGCTGTGGGCGCCGTGGCGTTCGGTATCGGCACGAGCGAGGTCGAAATGGTACTCGCTTCGCAATGTATCCTCCAGACCCGCCCCAAGACGATGCGCATCACGATTGATGGGACGCTGGGTAAAGGTGTCACAGCCAAGGATGTCGCCCTGTATATGATGTCGAAGATGACGACCAGTGGCGCGACGGGCTATTTCGTGGAATATGCCGGCTCGGCCATCCGTTCGCTCACCATGGAAGGGCGCCTCACGCTCTGCAACCTCTCCATCGAGATGGGCGCGCGCGGCGGGATGGTCGCTCCGGATGAAGTCACTTTCGAATACTTGAAGGGCCGGGATTATGCCCCGAAGGGCGAAGATTGGGAGAAGGCAGTGGCCTATTGGCGCACGCTGAAGAGCGACGACGATGCGGTATTCGATAAGGAGGTCCGTTTTGATGCCGCCGATATCGAACCGATGATTACTT
>URGO01000063.1 GCA_900547435.1 uncultured Parabacteroides sp. | reverse complement strand
CACCCGACGTTTTGAGATCAAAACACCTGATGTGGTAGTACATGTGGATCCTGAACGTGCCGCCCTTGTGGAAACAAAGCTTATTGACGGTGTAAAATGTCTGGTCATCCCTATGGAAGTTCCGGCCTTTACTGTATAAGAAAAGAATTCATAGGCTGTAACTTATTTGTGTTATTTTCTTAATAAATCCGTAATATGCTTATCCTACTTTTGCAACGAATTTGAAATAAATAGATAACAAGTAGAAACGGAATTATGGATTTAAGGAAACAACTGACTCTGAAGACAGGAGCCGCGGCATTGCTGTCTTTGCTGTTTGTAGGAACTCCTACCTACGCCAATGAATCTGAGCATCAGGGATTACCGGAAGCACATTCCATTGAAGAAGTGCAACAAGACGCCATAACGATTACCGGTAATGTAGTAGACAACACGGACATGCCTGTTATTGGTGCGAATATCGTTGAGAAGGGCACAACCAACGGAACCATAACAGACATTGACGGGAATTTCTCTCTGCGTGTAGCTACTGGAGCTACACTTCAAATCTCTTATACAGGATATAAGACACAAGAAATCACAGTAGGCAATCAAAACCATCTGAACATCAAAATTGAAGAAGATTCGGAACTGCTGGGCGAAGTAGTCGTTACAGCATTAGGTTTGAAACGCGAAGAAAAAGCATTGGGATATGCTGTACAGAAAGTGGAAGGCTCGGCTCTGAGCACAGTCAAGACCGTTGATATCGCCACTTCACTGACAGGTAAGGTTGCCGGTATGAATGTACAAAACAGTACGGAATTCAACGCCGCCCCGACTATTCTGGTGCGTGGCGAAGAACCGCTGATTGTTGTAGACGGTGTACCATATAGCAATATTTCCTTACGGGATATTGCTTCTGACGATGTGGAATCTATCGACGTATTAAAAGGCGCAACCGCTTCTGCTCTTTACGGTGCGCGTGGAGGCTCGGGCGTCATTATGGTAACGACTAAGAAAGGCGGAGAAGAGGGGCTGGATGTCTCGGTCAATAGCAGCACTATGTTCAATGCCGGCTATCTGGCCATTCCTGAAGCTCAACACAGTTACAGTTCCGGTACAGGCGGTGTGTACGACTCATACGACTATGTATGGGGAGATAAGCTCGATATCGGCCGAACAGCAGTTCAATATAATCCATATACCTATCAGTGGGAAGAACAACCGCTTGTGTCCAAAGGTAAAAATAATTTCCGCAATTTTCTGGAACAAGGAATGTCGACAAACAACAATGTCAGCGTTGCCTGGAAAGGGAAGAATGGCGGATTCCGTACTTCGTTGAACCACGTCTACAATAAAGGACAATATCCGAACGAGAAACTAAACAAAATAACCTATACGGTGAGTGGTAATGCCAAGTTTGGCAATCTTACCTTGGAAGGAGGTGCCATTTGGAACAAACGCTTCTTCACCAACGACCGTGGTTCCGGTTACGGAGGCGGTGGTTATATTTACAACTTAATTGTATGGACCGGTGCGAACTATGATGTTCGTGATTATAGAAACTATTGGGTACAAGGGCAAGAACATTCCAAGCAAAACTGGCTTTATGAAGGTTATTACGACAACCCATATTTCTTGGCTTACGAATGTACCAATCAGAACGATTACGATAAGCTGAACACATACGGCTATGTAAAGTACGATATCACACCTTGGTTGAACATCTCGAATCGAACCGGAGTGGATTTCTACGCAGACCGGACTCAGACAAAGAATCCGATAGGTGCTATCAATGTAGGCAACAAGAACGGTTCGTTTGCCATTTCCAAAGGAACGGGATTCAGCGTGAACAGCGATTTCTTGTTGTCGGCAAAGCATACATGGGGCGACTTTGATGTGAGCGGCTTCTTCGGTGGGACCATTTATTATTACTATGACGACAATTTGTCGGCCAGTACAAACAACGGGCTTTCTGTTCCGGGCTATTATTCCTTAAATGCTTCGGTTGACCCGGTATCTTCATCCTCATCTTATGAAAGCAAACGGGTAAACTCTCTATATGGTTCTGTATCTTTAGCATGGCGAAACTTATTGTATGTGGATGCGACAGGACGTAACGACTGGTCGTCTACCCTTCCCGCCGAAACCCGTTCTTATTTCTACCCTTCGGTATCAGCCAGCTTGATTATGTCTGAATTTATCGATTTGCCTGACCTCTTTACCTTCTGGAAATTACGCGGTTCATGGACGGTAACAAAAACCGACTTGGATATTTTTGATACCGTACAGGCATATAGCGTATCAAACAATGTATGGAACGGACTGAACTCAGCTACTTACCCTACAGCATTACGCAGTTCTACATTAAAGCCGGTAACAGCCCGTTCTTACGAAATAGGAACCGAGTTCAATATGTGGGACAACCGTCTACATGTCGACTTTGCATTCTACAACAAACTAAAATATAATCTGACTCGCGAAGCTACCATCAGTTCTGCTTCCGGTTTCTCTTCCACACTGCTCAACTACGACGAAGAACAACTCCGCAGAGGATTCGAATTAGCAATCGGTGCAGATTTGATTAAAACAAAAGACTGGAACTGGAGCGTTAATCTGAACTGGGCACGCGACCGCTATTATTATGCAAAAGTAGACCCTATCTATTCAACGCAAAATCAATGGGTGCAAGACGGTCTACGATGGGATTGGCTATCGGTTTACGATTGGGAACGCGATCCGGACGGAAACCTTATTTTGTACAACGGATTACCCCGCCGCAGCGAATATCAATCGTTCGCCGGATATGAATACCCAGACTGGATATGGGGTGTAAATACGACTTTAAGTTATAAGAACTGGTCTTTGTATATGTCTTTTGACGGACGTATCGGCGGAACGGTTTACAACCAAACCGAACAAGCAATGTGGAACAGTGGTTCACACCCGGACAGCGACACGCCGGAACGTTATGAAGAAGTGGTAAACGGGAATATCAACTTTATTGCCAACGGTGTAAAGGTTGTTTCCGGTTCGGTGGAATATGATACAGATGGAAACATCATCAGTGATACCCGTGTGTTCGCGCCGAACGATGTACCGGTGTCTTACCAAAGCTTTATCCAGACGTATGAACCTTGGTCGGGTAACGCGGCATCCCAAAACTACCGTTCAACGACATTCTTTAAGATACGTGAACTCTCCTTGACCTGTAACCTGCCGAAGAAAGCCTGCGATTGGGCTCATCTTAAAGGCGCTTCCGTATCTTTCATCGGACAAAACTTGCTGTTGTGGGCAAAAGAGTTCAAATATGCGGACCCGGATGTCGATGAAGACAACCTGAGCTCTCCGTCTCAACGCTTCTTAGGATTTAATGTTAAAGTAGACTTTTAAACTTGAATGAACAATGAGAATTAAACAACTTATAATAACCGTTATCGCAGCAGGTACAATCGGAACAGGGATGACTTCATGTACCTCCAAGTTTGACGATTACAATACAGACCAGAACGCGACCACGACCGTTACGCCGGGTATGCTGGCAACCAATCTGATCATCGGCATGATGGATATGGGCGGAGCAAAATATTCCGTCTATGACAATATGCGTAATAAACAGATCGCATGGGCAGAAGGCAGTGCAGAAAATGATCAGTACAACCTTTTCGGACGTGCCAGTTTCGATTCCTATACGGATTTGACTAACTGCCAAAAGATGCTTCTGGAAGCAGAAAGCGCAACCGAAGAGGTGCAGAACTCTTACAAAGGATTAGCCAAGTTTCTTAAAGCACATCATTTGTTCTATCTCTCCATGCAAGTAGGAGATATTCCTTACAGCCAATCGAATCAAGCAGAAGAGGGAAACATCAAACCGGCATATGATACACAAAAAGAGGTCATGCGCCAGGTTCTTGAGGATTTGGAAGAAGCTCAGACTTTATTCGCTTCAGGAGCCACATTCGATGGAGACCCTGTACTGAACGGGGATCCGGCAAAGTGGCGGAAGGTATGTGTAGCTTTCGAACTAAAAGTATTAATGAACCTCTCAAAGAAAACAGGCGATGCCGATTTGCAGGTACGTGAACGTTTCGCACGCTTGGCTACGGCAGATAACCTGATGACATCGAATGCCGACAATCTGCAACTGGTTTTCAGCAACACCGGTTCACAGCAATATCCGTTGTACCAAAACGACCACATGCAATACTTGATGGTATCATCAACTATCATCGATCCTTTGAAAGAATTTAACGACAACCGTTTGTTCTATTATGCGGAAGCCGCTCCTTACGCTTTGGAAAACGGACTGACAGCAGAAGACTGGGAGGCTTATTCTGGTATAGACCCTTCGGCAATTCAAAGTGAGAATAACACGTTGCATGGCGAAGGTAAGGATTGCGGACCCAACGAACGTTACTTGACCGCAGAGGGCGAACCTCTGATGTATGTCAGCTATATGGAACAGAATTTTATCTTGGCCGAAGCTGTCCTTCGCGGATGGATTAGCGGTTCAGTTGACGAATATTATAAAAAAGGTATTCGAGCCAGTATGGAATTCATCGCAGAATATACACCGGACGATGCCATTTATCATCACAATCACCCGATCACGGAAGAATTTATTTCCTCCTACTTGGAACAAGAAGCTATCCAGCTGAACGGAAACTTCGAGCATGACCTGGAAATGATTCTTCTACAAAAATACTTGGGGTCATTCCTACAACATCCGGAAAACGATTGCTATTATGATAACCGTCGTACCGGTTATCCGGTTCTGCCAATCAATCCGGAATCAAATATGAACACCGACCCGAACAAACTTCCGGTACGCTGGATGTATCCGCAAGATGAATTGGATTATAATCGCGAGAATCTTCAATCGGCTATAGACAGCCAATACGGAGGTACAGACGATTACAACAAGTTGATGTGGATTCTACAGGATTAAATTCATATATGTTTCCATTTATTGTGTATCTTTGTGGATTCATAATGAGATAGAGACGCAAAATTTTGCGTCTCTACTTATTAAAAACAAGAAGATATGCATTCGGGAATAAGAAAGTTAGGCTGGTTAGGGCTTTTTTGGTTATGTGCGTGGCTGACAATTGCCGGCACAGGAGTCTCTCTACGGGAGAAGTTAGAAACTTTGCAGGGAATCAGTGATATCGAATCGCTGAGTACGGAGCATTATCCGGAGAAGTATGTTGTAAAGTTTAAGCAGTTCTTGAATCACGAAGATACCACTATGGGACGATTCTTCCAACGAATTGTGGTATGCCATCAAGGATTTGACCGTCCGACTGTAGTCGTTACGGAAGGCTATGGCGGAAAATACGCCTTATCCCCCCGCTATCACGAGGAGTTATCCGCTTTGCTTCAAGCAAATGTGGTGTTTGTCGAACATCGTTATTTTCTGGAATCTGCACCCAACCCCAAGAATTGGGATTACCTGACGGCAGAAAATTCAGCATATGACTTGCATCGTGTGGTACAAACCTTCAAGCAGATTTATCCGAAGAAATGGATCAGTACCGGTATAAGCAAAGGCGGACAAACTACTATGCTGTATCGTGCCTATTTCCCGGATGACGTGGATTTCTCGGTAGCATACGTTGCTCCGTTATGTCAAGGTGTGGAAGATGGCAGGCACGAACCTTTTCTTCGTCAAGTAGGCACCCGCAAAGAACGGCACAAGATAGAGGCTTTCCAGCGGGAAGTTCTACAACGGAGAGCTGAATTATTTCCCCTATTCCAGAAATATACAGAAGAAAAAGGCTATAAGTTCCGTACCTCTCTGGAGGAAATCTATGACCTGAGCGTTCTGGAATACCCATTTGCTCTTTGGCAATGGGGAACATCAGTCGACCTGATTCCGAAACGGGGAGCCAGTACGGAGGAAGTGTTCTCTCACTGGATGCAAATCAGCGATCCCATCTATTTCTCTATCGGACAAGACACCGAGCCTTTTAATGTCCAAGCCGCCCGCGAATTGGGGTATTATGGATATGACACCGAACCTTTTAAAAAGTGGCTCTCCATCTCAACCGCCCAAGGCTATTTAAATCGGGTCATGCTCCCCGATGAATTACGCGATAACGTAGAGTTCCAACCGGAATTATACCATAAAGTATATAATTTCTTACGAGATAATGACCCGAAAATTATCTTCATTTATGGAGAAATAGACCCGTGGACCGCCGTACGTGTGCCTGCTTTTGAAGGAAAACAAAACGAGCAGATTTACATACAGCCTCGCGGAAGCCACTTGTCTCGCATTGGCAATATGCCGGAAAAGATAAAAAATCGCATTTTAGAACAAATCCATGCTTGGTTAATGCAATAATTCTTCAGGAAAGTTTTTACTGCAAATTCATTATCCTCCTATAATTTCTTTCCTTTTATACCAAAGTTAATTCAAAAACGACCAACTTTTTCCACTGGAATATTTGGTCAAACCAGTTTTTCGTCCGTACTTTGTCATATAACAATAATACAATATTATTATATGAATCTATGCGTTTTTTAGTTTATCGGTTCCTTGGTTATAGCTCGAGATATAGCAAAGACACCTAAACTAATCGGCTCAAAGACGAAAGGACTTAAATACTTAATACTTAAAATCGTTTGCCGTATGATAAAGTTTCTATTGGATTATTCAAGCGGTGTACCGATATACCGCCAGATTATCGACCAAATTCGGTTCGGTATTGCTTCCGGACAATTGAAGTTGGGCGAACAATTGCCTACGGTTCGTGCCCTTGCCGTAGAATTGAAGGTGAACCTGAACACGGTCTCCAAGGCTTACAAGGAATTGGAGATAAGAAACATCCTGGAAACCCAGCAAGGGTCAGGGACGTTTATCAGTCAGGTGGGCACAGAGGTGTCGGAAAAAGAGCGGCATGATAAGTTGAAAGAGATTTGTACGCAATTCTCTTCTGCCGCATTAAGCTATGGCTTCGGGATAGACGAAGTAATTGCTGAATTAAAGAGACAAGTTAACAAGGATTCAGGAGACAAGTAGACCAGATGAAAAGGCTTTAATTAACAGGTTTATTATCCTGGACCGGTTAACGTGTTTACTCTTCGAAAACATTCATAAAACAAACTAAAAATTAATACCTATGACAACAAATGTAATTAAAAAGGATTGGCTCAATCCCATCACCGCCTCCGTATTAGTGATCTTGGTGGCTATTTCATTAGCATTGCGGGTTTCGCAGGTCGTAAACGATGCTCTGTTTGTAGTTCTGCTTATTCTTTCGGTACTGATAGCCGCTTCCATCCGGGTTGCCGACCAATGGGAAAAAGCCGTTGTACTTCGGATGGGAAAATTCAAAGGTTTGAAAGGCCCCGGTCCGTTCATGATTATCCCGATTATTGATACCGTTTCCAATTATATTGACCAACGTGTCCGCGTAAGCGCATTCAAAGCCGAGCAGACCTTGACCAAAGACACCGTCCCGGTCAATGTAGATGCCGTAGTCTATTGGACGGTCTGGGATGTGGAAAAAGCGGCTCTTGAGGTACAGGAATACCAAAAAGCCATTGAGCATATCGCTCAAACCGGCCTGCGCGATACCATCGGTAAGCATGAACTTTCCGCTTTGCTTCAAGAACGGGACAAGATAGCCGAGGACTTACAACAAGTGCTGGACCGCAACACAAATCCTTGGGGAATAACTTGTCAAACGGTCGGTATCAAAGATATCGCCATTCCGCAAGATCTGGCGGAAGCCATGAGTAAAGAGGCTCAGGCTGAACGCGAACGCCGTGCACGTGTCATCTTGGGAACCGCCGAGACGGAGATTGCCGAGAAGTTCGAGCAGGCCAGCAAGAAATATACCGACAACCCGGTAGCCCTGCACCTTCGTGGCATGAACATGCTTTTCGAAGGGTTGAAGGAAAAGGGCTCAATGGTAATTGTGCCCAGCTCTGCCTTAGACACCATGAATTTAGGAGCCATCGGAGGCTTAGTCTCGTTGGCCAAGGAGGAGAAAGTGGGATAAAATAATACAAAACACAGACACGGAGACACAGAGCGATCAATAATTAACTCCGTTTCTCCGCATCTGTGTTCAACATTTCCTTTTTAAGGATATTCTCACAAATTGGAATATATGTCTTATTTCGGATAATAAGGCAATTTATATGGATTCCGATATACATATCCGTACAAGCGATGCGCTTCAGCCTCTTTATCTCCCTCAAAGCTCAACGTAGCCGGATTCCAATGAACCGGACGTCCCAGTTCGCGTGCGATGTTCTGCAAGCAACAAAGGGTATTCGTGCTGCATCCTACCTCTACCGGTGCGATTGGGTTCTCACGCGAACGCACACAATCCACAAAGTTCTGCATGTGCGGCGCGCTTACCTCATATTCTCCTTTTCTCACCTTTTGTTCTTTTTTCTCCAGCAAAGAAGGATCAGAGCATTCGATGTATCCGCGTGCCACTTTCAACCAGCCTTTGTCCCCGATAAACTTGATGCCCTGTGCCGCATCGTTGTCTTCCTGGAAAGGTTGTTCCGTCATCACGATACCATTGGCATACTTCATCGTCGAATAAACCGTACCCTTGTACCCGGCTGGGATAAATTCAATCGGGCCAGAGCCATCCATGCCGATAGCCGCCTGAGCGATGTCGAACATATGCGCTCCCCAATCGGCCGTATAGCCATTTCCCGTTTCTTGATACCAACGCCATGCGCCCCATAGCTGCTCGTTTTTCTCCGGATCCAGCGAAATCGGAGGGCATAAATCCGGATGATAATGAATCTTCGGGTCGTTCAACGGTCCCATCCATTGATTGAAATTCAAATTACCGGGAACAGGCATTTCCGGCAAGTTAAAGGGTTTAGGAGGGTCGCCCACACGGGCATAAATCTTTTCGATGTGCCCGATTTTCCCGGCACGAACCAACGCTATCGCATCCTGAAACTCTTTGCTGGAACGTTGCTGGCTGCCTACCTGAAGCACTCGCTTGTTTTCGCGCACGGCACGGACAATAGCCCATCCTTCGGTAATCGTATAAGCCAAAGGCTTCTGGCAATACACGTCTTTCCCGCTCTGACACGCATGAATCGCCACCAATGCGTGCCAATGGTCGGGCGTAGCCACCTCGATTACGTCAATGTCTTTCCTTTCCAACAAATCTTCATAAAATTCATACTGGTCGCAACGCGGAGCCACGTTCTGCGATTTTTGCCAAGCCTCCACGCGCCGCTTGAAACGCTCACGCTTTAACGAATCCACATCACACCCTGCAGCAACTTGCACACCCGGGCAAGTCGAGAAACTCGTGAAGTCCGACAATCCCTGTTGTCCTAACCCCACAAAACCGATAACAACCCGATCACTCGGCGCGATACGCACCCCATTGATTGACCAACTGGGCAGAATGGTCAAACCGGCCAATCCAAGAGCGGAGAAGCCCAGGAATTCCCTTCGGGTCATTCCTTTTTTACTATTTCCTTTCATGGTAAACTAAAACAGATGATTACTTAAACTATTTGATATGCCGACAAATTTAAACATTCACCCCCTATCCTCCAAATAATTCCGGACAAAAGAATCGTCTAACAGCTGTGCAACTTTCGTCTAACAACTGTTAGACGAAACGGATACGGCCGTTAGACGCAAAGTACACAGCTGTTAGACGATTCCCGGATAAGGAGCGAACCCGTTTTTGAACGGACATTAATTTCTTTTTACCCGTCAATTCGCCAACTTATCCCCTTGTTTTCTCAATAGGTATGCGAATCGTGCTCCATATCGCTCCGGTTTATTCCGCGCAAGTCGATAGCCCGCCACGCATAGAAGATATATGCGAGGACAAACGGAATCAGTATTGACACAAAACTCATCACCTTCAGCGTGAAAGGACTGGAGCAACTATTGGCTATCGTCAACGAACTCTGCAAATCAACATTGGAAGGATAATAAGCCGTATTATTCCATCCGGCACACAAAAGCAAGGCAAGCACGGTCAGAATGGTACCGATTCCGGCAAACCATATCCCCCGCCGATAACCTTTTTGAAAGATTGTTTTCCCACTTCCGAAAAGACCCAGCACGACTCCGGGCAGGAATGTCAGCAATACTCCCGGCATAGCCAAGAAATTATGCAGGTATTTCCCCGTTTCTTTATACACTTCTTGAGTATCCGGATTCACCGCAAAGCCCTCTGCAACGCATAGATAGAACACAAACACCAAGAAAAAGATCAAAAAGCCGCTGCTCTCTTTCTTCATCCGCCGATGGCAAGTCGCATAAATCTCCGCATCGTCAATATTATTGATATAATAAAGCAATCCCAACACACGCGAGAGATACACCAAAGCAAGGCCTAAGAAGAGATTCCAAATATTGAGCGCGGCTTCCAATCCGTGCAACGGATTCATACAGGTAGAGATAATCGGCATGGAAAGGTCGGTCAGATGTTCCTTGTTCACCTGGAAATCCGCCCCGGTAAAGAAGGTACCTACCGCCGTACCAATCAATAGCGGAGCCACAATCCCATTAATCAGCAAAAATACTTGATAGGTCTTTTTCCCCAACAGGTTTCCTTTCTTGGCCTGATACTCGTAGGAAACCGCCTGAAGGACAAAGCAAAGAAGTATCAGCATCCAAACCCAATAAGCACCTCCAAAGCTTGTCGAATAGAAAAGCGGGAAAGAAGCAAAGAAGGCTCCACCGAAGGTAACGAGGGTCGTAAAGGTAAATTCCCATTTCCGACCGGTCGAATTCAATAACATTTTTTGCTGGCTTTCCGTCTTTCCGACTTGAAACAAAAGAGATTGCCCGCCTTGGACAAAGAGCAGGAAAACCAATAGTCCGCCCAAGAGCGAAACCAAAAACCACCAATAGTGCTGTAAGAAGATATATGTTGAAGTTTCCATACTGTTTTTATTTTAAAGATGAATAATTTATTTAGGTACCAAGACTACAGAGGACAAGTTGACAAGGCTTTTTATAAGCCGCATTCCTCCTCGTCCACTTGTTTACCCGTCTTTCTCGTCAACCATTTTCCGGTCCTTTCTGGATAGCCTTCACCATAATTCGTAGTTCGGCTATCAGAAGTATAGTAAAGAGTATCAGGAAAATAAAGAATGTAGTCTGTACGGCTGATACCGAAAGACGGGAAACGCCCGCCACGGTAGGCAGAATATCCTGAATGGCCCAGGGTTGACGCCCCACCTCCGCCACAATCCATCCCGCTTGTCCGGCAATATAAGCCAACGGAATGCTCCAAAGCGCGACATGATGCAACCAGCGCACCTCTCGAATCTTCCCGTTCCGCGCCATAAGCAGAACAACGATAAAGAGAAGAATCAGATATCCGCCCAAAATCACCATGATATGAAACGAATAGAAACTTAACCCTACCGGAGGAATCAGGTCGGACGGCTCATCCAAATAGCCATATCCAAAGTAGGGGAAATTCGCGTCCAACGTAGCCCGGTGTTCCTTCATAGCCACCTCATCTTTCGCCTTCAAGGCCGTACGGTAATCCGCCAAAGCCTGAATAGCCACCTTCCCCCGGGCAATCTTCTCGGAAGCAGACAGGGCCGTTTCACCATTACGCAGGGTATAACCGCCATCTACCAGATCTTTTATACCCGGCACGAAAGCATCCGACTCACGCTCGGCCAGGAGTGAAAGCATATTCGGGATTTCTATCTTGAAAAGGAAAGGATTTTCTGCATCGTCATACGTCTCTTTTGCCGGGTTCAAGACACCAACGGCCACTAATCCGGCCCCCTCCTGCCCTTCATAGAGCCCTTCCATCGCGGCCAGCTTCATGGGTTGCTTTTGAGCTACCTGATAAGCCGAACCGTCTCCGGTCCAAAGTAGGATAATAGAAGCGAACAATCCGAACAGGGCCGCTACGCGAATACTCCGCATGGCAAAATCGGTATTTCTCTTTTTCAAAAGATACCAGCAACTGATACCGATAACGAATGTAGCTCCTGTAACCCATCCGGAAAGGACCGTATGGAAGAATTTATTGATGGCTACGGGAGACAAAGCAACCGCCCAAAAGTCGAGCATCTCGTTACGTACCGTATCCGGATTAAAATGCATTCCCGCCGGATATTGCATCCAGGAATTGGCTATCAGAATCCAAAGCGCCGAAAGCGTAGCTCCCACGATAGTCAGCCAAGTAGAGGCCAAATGGAATCGTTTGCTGACTTTCTCCCAACCAAAGAACATCACCGCAATAAAAGTGGCTTCCATAAAGAAGGCGACAATTCCCTCAATAGCAAGCGGAGCCCCGAAGATGTCTCCGACAAACCAGCTATAGTTAGACCAATTGGTTCCGAACTCAAATTCCAGAATCAGTCCGGTAGCCACACCAATGGCAAAATTGATTCCAAAAAGTTTCATCCAGAACTGTGCGGTACTTTTCCAATGCTCTTTGCCGGTCTTGACATAGAGTGTTTCCATGATAGCCTGGATAATGCCCAAGCCCAACGTCAATGGCACGAATAGCCAATGATACATGGCCGTTAGCGCAAATTGCGCCCTTGACCAATCAATCAAAGAAGTATCAATACTTGCAATCATAGCGTATGAGTTTTTAATTAGAGTTAGCACGTTGAATTAATTCAGAGGAAACATATTCCTGCTTTTCTTCTTCTCCTCCATATCGGTTCAGATATTTAGGAAAGAAGAAAAGCTTCAACACGAAGAAGATAATAAACAACTTCAGCAAGATAATACACCAAAGTAATTTCCCCAACTTCATGTTACGGAATCCTTCCGCGTAAAAGTCATATATTTTATATAGGTATCTCAACATAACTTCGTTTTTAGAAACAAGTTGACAAGGTATTATCGCAACCTTATGAACTTGTTACCTGCTCTCCTGCAATCTTATCCACCACTACGGCAATGGCCCCATCACCAGTTACATTACAAGCCGTTCCGAAGCTATCCATGGCAATATAAAGCGCAATCATCAAAGCCTGCAACGTCTCGTCAAAGCCCAACATCCTCTGAAGCAATCCCAAAGCGGCCATAATAGCTCCCCCGGGGACACCCGGAGCCGCCACCATCGCAATGCCAAGCATGAAAATAAACCCACCGAGCTTGACTAAGGTAATGGGAGCGGCGGTCATAAACATAATCGCCATCGCACAAGCTACAATCTTCATCGTACTCCCGGCCAAATGAATGGTTGCACAAAGCGGTATGACAAATATAGCAATATTCTTCCGTACTCCGTTACGGATGGTCTGCGCAAGCGTTACCGGAATTGTAGCTGCCGACGATTGCGTCCCCAAAGCTGTAGCATAAGCCGGAAGCATATTCTGCAAAAGCCTGAATGGATTCCGCCGGCCTACGACTCCCGCCACAGAAAATTGTATCAGTAAAAGCACTATATGGAGGACGAAAATAACCACAATCACCTTCAAGAACATAGAAATCACATTAAAGACTTGTCCGGTAGCAGTCATATTCAGGAAAATGCCGAGAATATGCCACGGCAAAAGCGGTATAATCACGGCTTCAATCATCAGCGTGACAATATCCTTGAAATCATTGAATCCCTCTTTTAATACGTTCCCCTCAATATAAGAAAGCCCTAAACCGACAGTAAACGAAAGGAGCAATGCCGTCATGACATCCATAATCGGAGGCATTGCCACCTCAAAATAGGGTTTCAAGGAGGCATTGCCGGAAGCATCTACCGGGAAAAGCATTGTATTGGCCGGCAGAATATTGGGGAATACCCAATCACAAGTAAAATAAGTGAAGAATCCGGAGAAAATAGTAGACCCATAAGCCAATAAAGCAGTTATGCCTAACAAACGCCCGGCACCTCTGCCTAATTCACCAATGGCCGGCGTAACCAATCCGACAATAATCAGCGGAATGGCAAACGAAAGGAAGTTCCCAAACAATGAATTGAATGTCACAAACAAGCGAATAATGCTATCCGGCAAGAATTGCCCGAACAGAATACCCGCGACAATAGCAATCAGAACTTTTACTAAAAGATTAATCTTTATCTTCTTCATGGTGTTTTTTTATTTTGAAGCCCAAGATAGCAATAAAAATGCTCATAAATGGACTAATCAAATTAAAAAAACAATAGGGAAGGTAAGTTAATGTCGAAACATTCAAAATTGTGGCCTGTGTCATGCCACAAGTATTCCACGGAATAAGGACAGATGTAACCGTTACGGCATCTTCGGTGGTCCGGCTCAAAAGTCGGCTTTCATATCCTTTTTTGCGATAAATGTCTTTAAACATATTTCCCGTAAGGATAATGGAAATGTATTGGTCAGCCGTACAGATATTCAAGGTAATCCCGGAAAGAACCGTTGATGCCACCATACCCGCACGGCGTTTCATAAAACGCAGGAATACCGATGTCAAAGACTCCAACATACCACTGGCGGTCATAGCCCCGCCAAAACACATGGCACAAATAATCAGCCAAATCGTATCCATCATACCGGCCATGCCCCGTGTCGCAACCAAAGAATTGAGCGCTTCATTTCCGGTTTCAATCTGTGTCGTACCATACAACATCATCCACAGGCCTTTAAACTGAGAAGTCACGCTCTGTGTCTCCAATCCGGAAATCTCACGCAACAGGTCCGGCTGGAAAAAGAGAGCGAAAAGGGCAGCCAGTCCGGCCGATATAAATAAGGTAATCAACGAAGGCACACGCTTGGCAATCAATATCCCGGTAACAACCGGCACAAGCATCAACCATCCGGAAATATGGAATGTTTCCTTCAAAGAATCGGCATATTGCATCATCTGAGCCGTGTCCGTTGCTTTATGAGCAACCCCGGCAATCGTAAAAATAAGTAATGCGATGAGTATGGAAGGAATGGTGGTGTACATCATATAACGGACATGAGTAAAGAGAGGCGTACCGGTGGTCGAAGAGGCAAGTACCGTTGTATCAGACAAAGGAGATATCTTATCCCCGAAGTAAGCACCTGAGATAATCGCACCAGCCGTCCATCCAACATCAAATCCTTGCGCATTACCAATTCCCATCAAAGCAATCCCAATCGTAGCAATAGTGGTCCAGGAACTTCCAGTCATCACCGAGATAATCGCACAAATCACACAACAAGAAGCCAAAAAGAACGTAGGACTTAGAATCTGCATACCATAATAAATCAAGGTCGGCACCACGCCGCTGATCATCCAACTCCCCGACAAGGCTCCTATCAGCAAAAGAATCAGCAAAGCGGTAGCTACTCCCAAGATATTGGAACAGATGGCCTCTTCTATCACTTTCCATTTTACTTTGCAAAACAGCATAGCAAGCGCAGAACTGCAAGCGGTCGTAACCAATAGAACAACCTGGCTACCGCCGGCTAAAGCATCACTTCCAAATACTTTAATTGTGAAAAACAGAAGTATTACCATTATCCCCAATGGCACTAACGATAGCCCGACTGACGGACGCTTTACGGATTCATTCATTTCCATGCTGTTGCGTTTAAAATTTTCAGGGCGCAAAGGTAATAAAGTTTGGTGAGTTTTTTAGTTTGTGAGTTTATGAGTTTGTAAGTTTTTATACGAACCCATAAACTCACAAGTCCAAATCTTAACGAAGATTCTTTAATTTCTCGGTGAGCCTACGGACTCCTTCCGATGCACCATATTGCAGATGCTCGATATCGTCACGGTAAGTCTGCACCTCTTTGGGATCTATCAGATAAATAGGCTGCCCTCTTCGTACATAATTCAACAGACCTGCGGCCGGATAGACATTCAAAGAAGTACCGATAATCACAAAGATATCCGAGTCCTCCACTTCGCGAATAGCTGGTTCGATCATCGGAACCGGCTCTCCGAACCAAACGATGAACGGACGGAGTTGTGCGCCATCGGGCGCCAGGTCTCCGATATGCAAGTCCGGATGTTCGGGATCAATAGCATAAGGCGTATTCAAATCACGCACAGAACAAGACTTCATCAACTCGCCATGCAGATGAATCACCTGCGTGCTTCCGGCACGCTCATGCAAATTAACAACATTATGCGTAATAATGCGCAAATCAAAATCCTTATCCAGTTCCGCCACACCGATATGCCCGGCTTATGGGTGAATGGTAAG
>URGO01000062.1 GCA_900547435.1 uncultured Parabacteroides sp. | reverse complement strand
ACCTTCGAAGAGGCTATTCAGAAGGGTGTGCGTATGATTGGCCAAGGTATGCACGGGTTTGTTGAGAACAAAGAGCTGGTGTTGCCGGACATCGACAAGGCATTGCGCGAACCGACCGATCGTCGTATCTTTGTCATCTCGAAGGCTTTCCGTGCGGGATATACCATCGACCAGATTCATGACCTGACGAAGATTGACAAATGGTTCCTCCAAAAGTTGTATGGCATTATCCAAACCGCTAACGAATTGGAGGCATGTAATAAGATAGCGGAAGTGTCGGACGAGTTGATGCGTAAAGCCAAGGTGCAGGGCTTCTCTGATTTCCAAATAGCACGTGCCCTCTTCAAGGAGAAAATGGATGATACCGAGAAGGCGATACTCCAGGTACGCCAAGACCGTAAGTATAGAGGCATTGTTCCCGTGGTGAAGCAAATTGATACGTTGGCGGCTGAATATCCGGCTCAGACCAATTATCTGTATTTGACATATAGCGGTATTGAAAATGATATACACTATGAGAATGATAAGAAATCAGTTGTAGTTCTTGGTTCTGGTGCTTATCGAATTGGTTCTTCGGTTGAGTTTGATTGGTGCGGTGTGCAGGCGTTGAACACGATTCGGAAGGAAGGTTGGCGTTCGGTGATGATTAATTATAATCCGGAGACGGTATCGACGGACTACGATATGTGTGACCGGCTCTATTTCGATGAATTAACATTCGAGCGTGTGATGGATATCCTTGAGCTGGAAACTCCGCATGGAGTCATCGTATCGACGGGTGGGCAGATACCGAACAACTTGGCTATGCGTCTTGATGCGCAACATATAAATATATTAGGTACTTCGGCCAAGAGCATTGACAATGCCGAAGACCGCGACAAGTTCTCGGCTATGTTGGACCGTATCGGTGTAGACCAGCCCCGTTGGAAAGAACTTTCTTCGATGGACGATATCAACGAGTTTGTGCGCGAGGCTGGCTTCCCCGTCTTGGTACGTCCGAGTTATGTGCTGAGTGGTGCGGCCATGAATGTCTGCTCCAATCAGGATGAGTTGGTGCGATTCCTCGAATTGGCGGCTAATGTATCGAAGAAGCATCCGGTGGTGGTAAGCCAATTTATTGAACATTCGAAGGAGGTCGAAATGGATGCGGTGGCAAAAGATGGTGAAATCATCATGTATGCCATCTCGGAACATATCGAGTTTGCGGGTGTCCATTCGGGAGATGCCACGATTCAGTTCCCGGCCCAGAAACTCTATGTAGAGACGGTGCGCCGTATTAAGAAAGTCAGCAAGCAAATCGCGAAAGAGCTGAACATCTCCGGTCCGTTCAATATCCAGTATTTGGCTAAGGGTAATGAGATTAAGGTAATCGAATGTAACCTGCGTGCTTCGCGTAGCTTCCCGTTCGTGAGCAAGGTATTGAAGATAAACTTTATCGAATTGGCTACACGCATCATGTTGGGCTTGCCGGTCGAGAAGCCGAACAAAAATGAGTTCGACTTAGATTATGTCGGCATCAAAGCCTCGCAATTCTCCTTCAACCGTTTGCAGAAGGCCGACCCCGTCTTGGGTGTAGATATGGCTTCGACGGGCGAGGTAGGTTGTATTGGAGATGACGTTTCGGAAGCTATCCTGAAGAGTATGCTTTCCGTAGGCCAGCGCATACCAGAAAAGAACATCCTGCTTTCGACGGGTACCGCCAAGCAGAAGGTAGCGATGCTTGATGCGGCTAAGCTGTTGGCCGAAAAAGGATATAACCTGTATGCTACAGGCGGAACGCATCGTTTCCTGGAAGAGAACGGTGTGCCCAGTACGTTGGTTTATTGGCCGAGCGAAGAGGGCAAAGAACCTCAGGCACTCCGGATGCTGCATGAGAAGAAGATTGACATGGTGGTTAATATTCCGCGCGACCTTTCGGCGGGCGAATTGACCAATGGCTATAAAATCCGTCGTGCGGCTATCGACCTCAATATTCCGTTGATTACGAACGCACGCTTGGCAAGTGCCTTTATCCATGCGTTCTGTACATTGACGATGGATGACATCAAGATTAAAAGTTGGCAAGAATATAAATAAATAGAAAAGATGGAGACAGCATTGTATATAGCACAGAAATTGGCTGAGCAGACAACGGTATCTATCAGCAAGGAAGCTCTCGATAAGTTGGCTTCTGTCTTGGTAAGGAACGAGATAAAAAAGGGGCAGAACTTCTTGAGTGAAGGAGAGGTTTGTACGCAGATGGGATATGTTTATAAAGGACTTGTCCGTCAATATTATTATAAGAACGGCAAGGAGATGACGGAACATTTCTGTTGCGAAGATGGTGTCTTTATTTGTATCGAAAGTTTTTTGCGGCAAAAACCGTCCCGGCTGGTTGTGGAAGCGTTAGAGAATACGGTGATTTATGGTATTCCTCACGATCCTATTTTGAAATTGGCGGAAGAGTGCTATGAGATTGAGAAAGTTTATCGTGGCTTGTTGGAGAACTCGTTGATTTTATCTCAGGTGAAAATGGATATGTTCCGTTTCGAATCGGCCAACGAACGGTATAATCGTTTGCTGAGGGAACAACCTGAGATTGTCAAGCGCGCTCCATTGTCTTACATTGCCTCTTTTTTGTTAATGACACCAGAGACACTCAGTCGTGTACGGGCTAATGTGGTTTAATAGAAGAAAATGATGAAAGTAGGGTTATTTATTCCGTGTTATATAAATGCGGTTTATCCGGAGGTTGGCGTGGCGGCTTATAAACTCTTGAAGCAAGTCGGCGTAGAGGTTGATTATCCTTTAGATCAGACCTGTTGCGGCCAACCGATGGCCAATGCCGGGTTTGAAGATGAAGCTACCCGGTTGGCTCTTCGGATGGAGAATCTGTTTAAGTCGTATGATTATGTGGTAGGGCCTTCGGCCAGTTGTGTGGCTTTTGTAAAAGATAATCACCCGCACATCTTGCAGAAAGCCGGTCATGTGTGCCAGAATAGCGGGAAGATTTATGACATCTGTGAGTTTTTGCATGACATCGTGAAGCCTGCGGAGCTTCCTGCGGTATTTCCGCATAAGGTTAGCCTGCATAATAGTTGTCATGGTGTGCGCGAGTTGCATCTTTCGTCTCCCAGCGAACGGAACATTCCATATTATTCCAAGTTGCGTGATTTGTTGAAGTTGGTCAAAGGCATTGAAGTGTTTGAGCCGAAACGTGTGGATGAGTGTTGCGGGTTTGGTGGAATGTTCTCGATAGAAGAGCCTGAAGTTTCGGCTTGTATGGGGCATGATAAGGTAATGGATCATATCAGTACGGGAGCTGAGTACATCACCGGGGCTGATAGCTCCTGTTTGATGCACATGGAAGGGGTCATTAAGCGTGAGCATCTTCCGATTAAGACAATTCATATTGTTCAAATTTTAGCAGCAGGGTTGTAATTATGAGTACGGAACATTCAAAAGCAGCAGCAGATTTTATTGCGAATCGTGCGCAAGAGCAATGGCATGACGAGACCTTGTGGATGGTGCGTGCCAAACGGGATAATCAGAGCAAATCGTTGCCTGAATGGGAGCAGTTGCGGGATTTGGCGTCAGCTATCAAAAATTATTCCAACTCCCACTTGGACTCCTTGTTGCAGGAATTTGAAAAGAATGCCATAGCCAATGGCGCTATCGTACATTGGGCTAAGGATGCCGAAGAGCATAACCAAATCGTTTATGACATCTTAAAGAAGCACAACGCGAAGAATCTGATTAAGAGCAAATCCATGCTCACCGAAGAGTGCGAGATGCAACCTTTCCTGGCTGAAAGAGGCATTGATGTGGTAGAGAGCGACCTGGGTGAGCGTATTCTCCAGCTTATGCATTTGAAGCCGAGCCATATTGTGCTCCCGGCCATTCATGTGAAACGTCAACAGGTGGGTGAGATGATGGAAGAGAAATTGGGTACGGAAAAGGGTAATTTTGACCCGACCTACCTGACTCATGCCATGCGCCGACATTTACGTCAGCAGTTCCTTCATGCTGATGTGTCTATGACAGGGGCTAATTTTGCGATTGCTTCAACCGGAGAGATTGTGGTTTGCACGAATGAAGGGAATGCCGATATGGGTACTTCTTTCCCTAAGGTGCATATTGCTACGTTTGGTATGGAGAAGATTGTCCCGAACCGGGAGTCATTGGGCGTTTTCACCCGTTTGCTGGCCCGTTCGGGTACCGGTCAGCCCATAACCTCTTATACCTCTCATTATCGTCGTCCGCCTGAGGGGGGGGAGTTTCATATTATTATTGTGGATAACGGGCGGAGTGACATCTTGGCCCAGCCGGACCATATCAAGACCTTGAATTGCATCCGGTGTGGCGAGTGTATGAACACGTGTCCCGTTTATCGTCGTACAGGGGGATATTCCTATACCTATTTCATACCGGGTCCGATAGGCATTAATCTGGGGATGCTACGCGATGCCCGGAAATATGCGGGGAATCTTTCGGCTTGTTCCTTGTGCCTTTCTTGCTCGAATGTTTGTCCGGCCAAGGTGGATTTGGGTGAGCAGATTTACAAATGGAGACAGACCTTGGATGGCATAGGACGGGCGAATAAACAGAAGAAACTGATGTCCGCAGGCATGAAATACCTGATGGAACGTCCGGCTTTATTTAATACGGCCTTGAAGTTTGCGCCCATCGTGAATCATTTACCCCGTTTTATGGTGTATAATGCGGCTAATGCATGGGGCAAAGGGCGTGAGTTGCCTACGTTTGCGAAAGAGTCATTTACTGATATGTGGAAGAAAAATAAGGTGAAATGAGTAGTAAAGAAGAAATATTGGAGCGCATCCGCCGGAATACGGGAAAGAAATATGAAATGCCGGATTTGAATCTGGATGCGATAACTTATGCGGATAAAATCAGTACGTTTATCCAGGTCTTGGAGGCGAGTGGGGGCGAGGCTCATTTACTTTCTCCTGATGAAGATTTGAATGTGGTGATACGCTCTTATTATCCGCAGGTCGAACGGATTGGGTCTAACCTGCCGGGCATCACGTGCGCTACGTTCAATCCAGATGACCTGGCGGATCCGCGCGAGCTGGATGGTGTGGATGTCTCTATTGTGCAGGGCGATTTCGGGGTGGCGGAGAACGCAGCAATATGGCTTCACAAGCAGACCAAACACAAAGCGGTCTTTTTCATATCCAACGCCTTGGTCATCCTGCTGGACCGCAACGAGATTGTCAATAATATGAACGAAGCCTACCGGCGCATCGCTTCCGCCTCGTATGATTATGGCGTGTTCATGTCCGGTCCGTCTAAAACCGCCGATATCGAACAAGCCTTGGTTTTCGGGGCGCACGGCCCGATACGTGTCACGGTGATTTTAGTTGACAAGGGGACAAGGCCTTAGTTGACAAGGCTTCAAAAAGACAAGTCCGCTTATGAATTACGGGTTACGAATTATGAATTACGAGTTTATTTGTAATTCGTAATTCGTAATTAAAAAAAGCTCCTTCCCATTACCATTTCCATTGGCAAAAGTAACGATAAAAGCGATGCGTAGAGCCGGAAAATGACGGGCTGAAAATCTTAAAAAATAATAAACAGCTGGTAATTGATTGAATTTCAGTGTGGTGGATGATGTCTATCTTCGCCGGCGTTCATGCTTATAATTACCGGCATTCATGCCTATGATTGTTTGTTTTATGCTTATTGTCTCCGGTTGAAGCAGGAGGCAATTAAGCTCTCCTAACCGCAGGTGACACATTTGCCAGAACAGGGTCAGTGTCTATAAAATTAGTTTTATTCTATATCGTATATATTTTATATTCAATAATTTATATAAATTCGAGTTGTCTTACAATCTTACAGTTCTTACAGCTGACAGTTAGTAAAAACAATTCTAAACTTCAATGTAAAATAGAGTTATATTATATAATATATATATTATATATTATATAATATAAATTTTTATTTCTTGTTTTACTCCATTTGTCGTTACAAAAAACAAACTGTCAGCTGTAAGAACTGTAAGATTGTAAGACACGTTGTCTTTTCCTGAAATCCGATTATCCAATTGTAAAACACCTCTATAACCCTCTATGTATAAGATGATTAATATAATTTCACATTTTGAGGCGTTTTATTTTAAGAAAATAATCGGCGGGAAGTGTCTACCTTTGCCTCCGGTAATCAGAAACGGGGAAAGCAGAGATGCCATTTCCATTTGTCTTTCTTTCTCACCTCTACTTTCCCGCGTGTTTTTATATGCTCCTATTGGATATAACGGCAATAGGCATCGAAGAACCGACGAAATCCTGGGATTTTGAGCAGTCCTTTTTCGAAAATAAAGATGCCCAACAAGGCGCAGAGTATGCCTAAGAGTACGTCGATGATATAATGATGTGCCGTATAGACCGCTGTAAACCATATCCCGGCCAGGATAACGGAGAGCAGGATGACGAGCAGCGGGTTGCTTTTCCGGACAATCGCGTAATAAACGGGCATGACCATGTAGGCCGAATGCAAAGAGGGGACCGCAGCGAACACATTGGCGTTACGGCTATATATCGAGCCGAAAATATCCAAGCCTGTCACGGCATCAAAGCGGGCCAGTCCGGCGGTTTCGCCCGGCGTGTTCAGTTCCGGTTCGAAGCCATGCAGCATGACGTACCAAGGCGGAGCGGCCGGATGGATGTAATACCCGGCGAATCCGATGAAGTTGACGAATAGGAAGACCAGTGCCAGGCGCAGATAGAGTTCTTTTTCTCCTTTGAAGTAGAGCCATACGCCAAAAAGCATCGGGACCGGTACCCAGCAAAGGTAGAATATCCCTGAAAGGAAGTCCATGACTTTCCAGTTATGCAGGGCGAAGTATTCGTTTGGGGTTAGGATTTGTCCGTTGGTCTGAATGCCGAAAAGCGCTTTTTCCGTGTCATACAGTTCTTTTACATCAATAGGATTGACCTCATAGTTCGGGACAAGGCGCATCCAGTCGTAGGAGATACCGAAAACCATGAACGGAATCAGTGCTATGGCCAACTTACGGGTCAGTCCGCTGGCGAAAAAGAGTGCGAGAAACAATCCCATCAGGGCAATATGATCTACCCGGATGCCGATGAATATCCCCGTGAGGACAAAAAACAAAATGATCCCGCAGGCCACAATAATAAACTCTTTCTTTGTAGGAAAAGCCATAAGATTTTTTTAGTTGACAAGTTAACAAGGCCTCAAGTTGACAGGGTAAACATAGAAGTCTTATTCCCTCAGTCTATTTTTCAACTTCTAATTTTCAACTTTTTTCATTACTTTATAGCAGTGTCTGAGTCGTCCGAAGGCCGTGATGTTTGAGAAGATAGCCACAAACAACAGGGGGATAATCAGTATCCAAATCGGGTCGAACGAAACATTCTCGGCAAAGTGCGCGTATATTCCACAGCACAAAGCCCCCAAGGCGGTCAGTACTACCCGTTCAGGGCGTTGCATCAATCCGACTTTGCATTCGATGTCCAATCCTTCCGCACGGGCACGCACATAGCTGACCATCAAGGAACCAATCAGTGCTATGAACGCAATGATGAATCCGCCGATATGGTGATGCATAATCAGGTAAGAGCAGAGGCCGAAGAAGGTGATTAGTTCGCTATACCGGTCGAGTACCGAGTCATAGAGCGCGCCGAAGGTCGACTTCATATTTCCGATACGTGCCACCTGCCCGTCCATCATGTCAAATAAGCCGGAGAACAGGATGATTCCGCCGGCCCAGCCCACCAACGAGTAGTCCTGGTCGGAGGCATAAAGCCCGGCATAAACCAAAACACAAGCCGCCGCGATGTTCCCGACCAAGCCCGTAGTCGTTACGAAATTCGGGGTAATACCTATCTTAATCATCCCGTGGACAACCGGATTGATAATCTTGTAAATGGTCTGTTGCAACCAATCTCTAATAGTCTTGAAGCTCATATTCTTTCTTTTATAATATCATGTTGGTTAAATTCTTCTACTTCTATTGCTTTTCGTCTGAGCGGCCTGCGTATCTTGCAATCCTTATAGACAAACACCCGATGCAGGTTGTAGTTCCAAAACCAGCCGACCAGCAAGGAAACCACTACTTTACTTACGATGAAAATATCATCGAAGATATGGTGAAGCGTCTCTTGTACCCACGGGACGCTTTGGATGGATTCAGTCAGTAGATAAACACCCCAGGTGTTCAGGAAGATACTTCCTGTCCACACAATGAAGTATTTGATGACGACATATTTCTTTTTGCAATCCTGCGCCTTGAATGTCCAATAATAGTTAATAAAGCAATTCAGGAATCCTCCGGCTACAGACCCCAGGCTGGTCGCGTAGACATAGTAGATGTCCAGTATTTTTGCACAAAAAATAGTAACCGCAAAGTCGAACAAACTGGATATCTGTGAGGAGAATTGAGCCCGCATGAACGTGAAAAAGCCGGCCTTGGTGAAAGGTTGTTTCATTATTTTATTTATCCGGCTATGCATCTTACTCCCATTAATATGATGAAACTATATATGCCGGCCAAAATGTCATCCATCATAATGCCGACACCTCCTTTTAGGTTCTCCATCTTGCGTATGCCTAAGGGCTTGAAAATATCCAGCAGGCGGAACAAGACAAATGCTGCAAGCACATAGCCGTATGTATAGGCATTGTCCGGTACGGCTAAAAGCGGAATCCATACACCGACCATTTCATCAATAACTACTTTAGACGGGTCTTCCCCCCAAATCTTTTCTACGGCTGTCGAGGAGATGATTCCCAATAAGGTGAATAGAATAATACATATCCATGTCCCGATTTGCACCGTTTCGAAGGAAAGGAATAGGGATGCTATGCACCATATTACCGTAGCCAGCAGGGCTCCGGCTGTACCTGGGGCGATAGGAGAGAGTCCCGAACCGAATCCGGTTGCTATCCATATGTGAAATTTTGAAACTTGCCTCATTTGCTTTAAGTTTATAAGTTTTTAAGTTTATAAGTTTATTCGTCTATGAGTTTCGATTGAAACTTATAAACAAACAAATCTATAAACTAAAAAAACAGCTATATTCCGATAAAATCGGAAAAAACGCTACAAAGATAAGGACTTGTGCGTAAAAACGGAATATTCTCTTTATTAAAATTAGGAAAAGGACAATTTTTACACGATATGGACGAATGGATAGGAGGAAAATGTTGGAAGTTAGAAGTTGGAAAAGGCTAATATCCCAACTTCCAACTTCTAAATTCTAACTTTTCAATTTATTTATCCGCAATAATCTCAAATATTTCTACCGTACCATCAATTTGCACCTTCGTAATTCCGTCGTTCAGGTCAACCCGGAAGAACGGAGTGTCTATTGTCATCTCTGAGGCCATTGTGCCATCGGCTTTCCAGAAGCTGAGTTTTACCGGAGCTGAGGGTCGGTTCATCAGTAAGGTGTATCCTTTTGTTTCGGGAGTAACCTCAAAGGTCAGCTTCCCGGTATTCTATTAGGATGTGTTCAGGCGCTGGTCGAACGCACGAAGTGCCTCTTCGGAGTTCGTGGCCTCTATGTTGAATCCTACATTATCTAACCGGAGCGGATTCACATCGAACGAACGGACTGAAGCATAGTTAGTACGTTTGGATTCCAATCGTTTCAGACGGATATAGCGGGCCTTTACCGCATTGTCTTTATCTTTCCAGTTGATGACATATTGCTGGTTCATATCGTCTATCATCGGTGTCCAAACTTTGCCATCTGCCGAATATTCTAAGACTGCATGGTCAAAATAATCCACATCATCCACCGAGTTCCGGCCTTGCAGGATAGAGACCTCATTCACTTCCCGGACGCTTCCTAAATCCACGCCAATCCAATCTCCGGCTTTCTGGGCAAATCCGGATGTATAGTAAGAGGCGGTATCGTTATCAAACATCAGTTTGGTAAGCGTGGTCTTGGAGTTGGCAAACGAACCGATACCTTTGTATAACATCGGTTTCTCTCCGAGGAGTTTCTCCAAGAAACCATCGCCCATATCGTCCATTGCATTCTCATAGAAGGGCTGGAGCTTCATGGTTCCTGATTTGTGTGCTTCATAACTCTTCCGGTCTTCCTGGCTCATCAGGTTTTGGATGTATTTGCTCCAAAATTCGGCATCATCCTGGTTGGAACGGTAGATTCGAGCCAATTCTATCGCGCGTTTACCGCGTGTGCCTAACTTGCCGAACTCATCCAGCCAGGGACGTAGTTCTTTGAGCAGGGCTTGGTTGGAGCAATTTTTCTCCATTTCAGCCGGAACCTGTTCTATTTTTTCGAACTCTTTTTCCAGAGCTTGAGCGGAAGCCTCGTTCCAATCGGCAATCCGGAATGTTTGAGTCTCCCACGATTCGTCACGCCTGTAGCCGGTTTCGGTATCTGCGGAGTGGATGGCAAATGTCCGGTAAGCCTCTTTCGCTTTAGGAGCCAGCTCAGCCAAACCTCTTTCCCAATTGTCTATCGGATTATAGTTGGCCACGTTCCAGGCGTAATCCACCACACCATACAGGGCCAGCTTTGAGGCTTCGCCATGTTCCATCGGATTGCTTACGATGCCGCACAAATCTTGATCGGTCAGGTGCGTATCCAGTCCGTAAGAAGGGCCTTGCATGATGATATGCCGGGCATAGTCTGTTACCGGATAGTTCCACCAATAATAGGCCGGACGTTTGATGCGGGTATTAATCCAATTCAAGGTTTCTTTTGTCAGGTCGCTACATACCACATCGCCGGTCCAGAATACATTAATGGCCGGGTCAAGCGTATTTCCGTAAATAGCAAGGCTCCCTTGGGGAGTCGGATTTGCCCAAAGTTTGGAATAATCTGTCGGGCATACGGTCAGAGATGAGATGTCTCCTTTGGCCTTTACAAAATCTTCCGTCAATCGGTTCAATAACTCGGTTTGTTTGACGGGATTGGTCCCTTCTCCGGAAATATCATCGAAGAATACAGCAAACGAACGCACGCCAAGGTCATACATCCAGTTGAATTTGTTGACGAGGTTTTGATAATCCTCTTCGTTCCATTTGATGTCCTGTCCCGGATGAATCGCCCAAACAAAGTCCACCCGGTTCCGTTCACAGGCTTTTACCAAATCACGGATATTTTCGGCCTCTTTCTCCGGATAGGGGAGACGCCAGTTCGGGCAACTATGGTAAGGGTCATCTTTCGGACCGTACAGGTAAGTGTTCATCTTGAATTTCCCGTAGAAGTCAATCAAGGATACGCGGACTTCATGCGACCAAGGTGTCCCGTAAAAGCCCTCTACCACGCCACGGAACTTCAGATCGGGATAGTCGTTAATCTCCGCGTAAGGGATTTTCCCTTCTTGAATACCCGGACTTTCCAAGATTTGCCGGAGAGTCTGGATGCCATAAAACGCGCCTCTTTCATCATATCCGACAATCGAGATGCCTTTCTTCCCAATGCTCAGGGCGTAAGCTCCCGATACCGCTTTTACGTTATTTTTAGAAGCGACTTTCGGACCGAAGTCGATAGTCAATTTTACTCCTTTTTTGTTGAATGCTACGAAAGGAAAGCCTTCGGCGAATTTCTTCTGCTTGTCTTTCAAACTGATTCCTCCCGAGATGTCCAGTAGGTTGCTTTTGTCCCAATTTAGTCGATGTGGCGTCGGATTAATGATAATCCCCTGGTGGTCCAGTTTCTTGCCTGGAACCGCTAATACATCTTGTGCTTCCGAACGCTGGGAAGACAAGTCGAAATCTGCATCTTGTGCGCTCAGATTCATGCATACACTGGCACATGCCATCCAGGTAATGATTAATTTTTTGTGTTTCATATTTATGAGTTTTAGAGTTTATATGTTTTTTACAAGGTTTACTTCTTTGCCAGGAACTTTCGGCTCAGCCATTTTCTTATCGGCTCGTCATAGCATTTCAAGCAAAAATAAGCCAATAGGATGCTTCCTATGTAAACAATCAAAGCCATAGGCCATACTTCCCCAAAGGTATAGTATTTGTTTTCTATCAACCAGGAGTAGAATAGATACATGACGGGATAATGTACGGCATAGAGTGGGAATGATATGTCTCCGGAGAACTTGCATATCTGGGTGGAGTGCTTGTCGGTTGTCTTTCCCGAAGCTCCTATCCATACCAGTACCGGGAAAATGAAGAGAATGCAAATCGCTTCGAATAATCCGTTGAAGGAGATAGGGGATGTTCCCTCGATATAAGGAACACAGAATAAAACCAGTAGGACTATTGAGCATATCCAGAATGCACCTCTTACTTTGATCGGCTTGAAATGGCGGGACAGTAACATGCCTAATGAAAATGGAAAGAGCATACGCAATGAGCCTCCCAGGAAATTCACGCCATCGAGTGTCCATCCTACACCGATCATGCCATACCCGGCTACATCAAATAGGGCAAACCAGGCCAATCCGATGCCCAATAAAAATACCAGTATTGTCAGGGCTTTATTGGAAAGACGATGAATGAACAAGGCATAGAGAATATTGCCGATATACTCGAAGAAGAGTGACCAGCTGGGGCCGTTGAGCGGAAACATCTCTCCATTTCCGCGAATATCATAACTTGCGCCCGGAGTGGCCGGAATAAAAAACATGGCACAAAGCAGGGCCAGCATAATCAGAGAGGTGCTCACGTGCGTGCCGTCCCATTTCACACATCCTTGCAGACAATAGAAGATGACACCGAGAACCGCTCCCATGATAATCATCGGATGCAAGCGTATCAATCGGCGCTTGAAGAAATTACCGAGAGTCATGCTCTTTCCCAACCGGTCATCGTAGGCGTATCCGATAACGAACCCGGAAAGGATAAAGAAGAAGTCAACGGCCAGATACCCGTGATTGATAGTGGTGATAAGTGTTCCTCCTGCCGCAAACGAGAGTCCTTCGAAGATGTGATAGAATACGACCAATAGTGCCGCTACTCCGCGCAATCCGTCGAGTATTTCGTAATGAGGCTTCGTATCCGCAAATGCGGCTGATGAGATAATAGATTTAGTCATTGTATAAAAGTGTTTTAAAAATTAATGAATTGGAGCAAAGTTACGACTTTTCCATCGTTTAATATTCCCGTTCTCCGAAGATATAGGTCCCGACCCGCACCATCGTGCTTCCCTCTTCGATAGCCAGTCGGTAGTCGTGGCTCATGCCCATCGAAAGGATAGTGAAATCTTCTGAATCCTTGAAAGTTTTGTTTTTCAGTTCCTCGAAAAGTTGATGCAACGTATGAAATTCCTGACGGATTTGTTGCTCATCATCGGTCAGTGTCGCCATACCCATGATTCCGGAGATACGCACATGGGGAAGTTCCGGCAGGTGTTGCACCAATTCGCGGCATTCCTCTACGCTGAACCCGTGCTTGGTTTCCTCGGCGGCTACATGAATCTCTAGCAGGACGCGGATGGAACGGTTGTGCTTGGCCGCTTGTTTGTTGACCTCCTGAAGGAGTTTTAACGAGTCGATGCTATGAATCAGATGAATGAATGGTGCGATGTCTTTTACTTTGTTGCTTTGCAACGGACCGATGAAATGCCATTCGATATCTTGGGGCAAGACTTTGGCTTTTGCCACCAGTTCTTGCGCACGGCTTTCTCCGAAGATGCGTTGCCCGGCGTCATAAGCCTCTTGCAAGGCTTCTACCGGATGGAACTTGGATACGGCCACCAGCGTCACCCCTTCAGGAAGTGAAGCGTGCAGTTCTTGAATATGTTGAGTAATACTTGTCATGTTTTTGAGTTTGTAAGTTTTTCGGTTGACAAGGGACAAGGCTTCAGTTAACAAGGTTTTATATCTTATACCCTCGTATCTGTAGCCTTGTCAACTATAAAAATCTTATTTGTGAGCTTCTGCGGCCTGTTTTTCTTCCGCTAATTTCTCTTCCGCTGATTTTGGTTCGGACGGGATGCTGTTCGCGTCAAACGGGAATACATCCATCAAGAGTGTTTCAGTAACAGAAGCGATAGTGTAATCGGCAAGTGTACCTTTCATGCCTTCCTCCAATACGGCTATGGCCTCTTTCAATGTCGATGCCTGAGCCAGCATCATGGCGGCGGTTTTCTTCTCGGCTCCGCTCTTCTCGTCAAGAGTGATGAAATAAACCTTTACCTTATAATAACGGTCGCCCTCTTCGTTGAAGAATATTTCCGAGATGCGTGCGCGTTTGATGTCTGTTATGGTAAACTCTCCGGTGATGAAAGGACGGATTTCCTCAATAATGCGTGATTCTGCTTCCGTAAAGGAAAGCGCATCCACCAAATAGGGTTCCGTTACTTTCTTCTGCATTCCATTTTCCATCATCTTCTCGTAGGAGACTTTACATTCAAACCAATTATGCATTTTCTTTTCGTTTTTTTGTTATTAATATATTTTTATTTATGCCATAAGGTTTCAACTTATGGCAATTTATGTTATTTCTTCGTTACGGGCGTATTGCCCTTACTCTTGCCTCGTTTCTCTTTCTTGGCATTTATCGTAGCACGTGCCTTTAACGTAGTCTTCATGTTTTTGATAAACACGTTGGTATTGTTGACGAATACGGAGTACGGTTCTTTTCCGTTGATGAGGATACTCGCATTAACCGTATAGATCAGTTCCCGGTAAGCATTGTCGGATGCCGTGCGGGTCTCTTTGATAATGCCCGTCTGACGCTTTGATTGCAGTTGCGTCCGTTCGTCAAGAGCGGTCAGGAAATCCTGTTCTTTATTTTCTAAATCTTCTTTCCATTTACTGAAATAAAGCTTTTCCATAGATTCCAAGGAAATATTATTTAGGTCTTGCAATAGATTATGGATGATTCTACTTTCTTGAATTTGTGGCAAATCCATCGGATTTCCGTGTTTTTCATACAAATCCAAAACCTCTTGCGCTATGGCGCGTACTTCCGGATCCGGATGTTTGCACATCGCTTTGACATAGCTGTAACTTCCTTTCCAGGATTTATCTCGTGCAAAATCGCAAATGATTACTTTATCAGAAGCAACAACCGTATTCGGTGTTGTCAGAGCTTCATCAAACTTGTTCAGGCATTGAGTGAAATGTTCTATAGCTGCAGTCAATGCAGGCGATGAGCCTATATCTGGTTCACTTCCACTTTCTTTGGGTAAATATTGACATTGATTAAGTATACATCGCTGGTATCCGAAGTCTTCTTCAACCCGCAAGGATGATATACTTAACGACTGTATTGCATTCATATAAAAAAAGAATTATAATTATTGATAGGTACAAAGGTACGAATCAATTTTGGTATACGTATAAACTTCTGTGGAAAAATAGGTTCTGCCCGAGCTCTCGGACAGAATGCAGAGTCCAACAGCAAATGCAACATTACGAAATATCGCTGGAATAATCGAACAAAACCAGCAAATTAACGCAATAGAAATTGAGATTTAAGCAGTTAGGAGAAAATCACGGAAGTTGGGCAGACGACTGAAAAGCGTTCCACGGCGGATTGAAGAAAGAGAACGGTTTCCTATTCGTTACCCGTCAGAAATGCAGATTTAACAGTGTCCGTTTTATTTGCGCCGCTCTGCGTAGGTTTGCTTGTCAAGGTTTAACTCGTTGATTTATAGTTTTGCACTCAAAAAATTACGAGTATGACAAGGAGCACATTTCGCGTGCTGTTCTATGCGAACGGCAGCAAGGAGAAGAATGGAATTGTCCCCATCATGGGACGGGTTACAATCAACGGGACGGTGGCGCAGTTCAGCTGCAAGCGGAGCATCGCAAAGGAGCTTTGGGATGCAAAGGGCAATCGCGCCAAGGGCAAGAGCGTGGAGGCGAGGGAAACGAACCTTGCGCTCGACAATATTAGGGCGCAAATCATCAAGCACTACCAGCGCATATCCGACCGTGAGGCGTATGTCACGGCGGAAATGGTGCGTAACGCTTATCAAGGCATAGGCTGCGAATATGAAACGATACTCGGCGCATTCGACAAGGAGAACGCCAAGTTCCTGAAACGTGTCGGCAAAGACCGCTGCATGGGGTCTTACCGTGTGATGGTGCGCTCACGGAACTATGTGGCGGCGTTCATCAAGTCGTTCTACAAGCGCAACGACATGTCCATGCTGGAACTTACTCCCGACTTCATCAAGGAGTTCTCCGTATTTCTCACGACGGAGCAAGGCTTGAAGAACGCTTCCGTGTGGCTGGC
>URGO01000061.1 GCA_900547435.1 uncultured Parabacteroides sp. | reverse complement strand
ATTAGGTCTAATCAACAGGATAACTTTTTGGCCGTTTATTTTTAAATAAAGAGCAAGCTGCCCACCGCATATAGTCATCATCTCGCAATCCCTCCAAAGCCAATTCTACACGTCGTTCTCTACGGATCTCATATAGTTCATCAGAGATGCTATATCCATATTCCATCCTATTTTTATCTGAACTTTGCGAATGCACTTTAAAATCAGGCATACCAACTCTCTGACGTAATAAGTTCAACGCATCATCCGCAATGACCCCATCTAACTCATATTTAGCTTCTGCATAATTCAGCAAAACTTCTGCATAGCGTAAGAGAATTAATCCTGTTTCACTTTGTACTTCCCAAGATCTTCCGGCAGCAGGCGATTCCGGATTTGCTGTTTTTTTAATTTGGAATCCGGTAGGACATAGTTGCAATGCTCCTCCATCAATGGTCGGTTTTGAAAAATAAGTATTTTGTTCAACAGACATCAAATCTCCGGGAATCCAGATGGTAGATTTCAAACGAGGGTCACATTCTGTAGCGATTTTTGTAAGAAAATTATTTCCTTTATTTTCTTTTGCAACACCTAAATAATCATAAGGCATGCCATCTCTTCCCAAATAAGACGAGACTAAGTCCCATGTAATACCCTTAGATTCGCTATTGTAAGTGACAAAACTTTGAGCTTTATTGCCAAATCCTTCAGCGGAATTAAAAGTCTTATACAAAAGGACTTCATTAATATTCGACATATCATCAAATCCAAAAAGTTTATAATAATCTTCCTCCGGCTGTCCCGTGCTATAAAGGCCAACCATATAATCTCCATTCATTAACTCTTCGGCTGCATCCACACAAGCTCTAAAATACTTATTCGGATCTGCCCCAGAAGTTCCAAAAGCGGTATTCGCATGATATTTCTGCCAAGATCCTTCATAAAGAGCAACCCTTGTCTTGAAAGCTAAAGCAGCCTCTTTATTAATTCGATTATTTCCAATATCCTTTCTTAAATTGAGATGTGTGATCGCTTGATCTAAGTCGGCTAAGATAGAGTCTGCGATTAATATTCTGGAATCTCGTGGACGCATCAAAGCCTCTTGATTCTCTAATTCAATGACTTCTGAATACCAAGGTACATCGCCATACTTTTTCAATAAATCAAAATAAAACCAGGCTCTGAAAAAATAAGCCTCTCCTAAGTATTGTTTGTAGGCATCATATCCGCTCTCACATTTCCTATAATTAGCAAAGAAAATATTGACGTTACGAATATTTGTCCATTCACTGGTCCAAGATCCAGTAGTTTTCGAACGCGTTCCATCCATGATTACGCTAGGGCTTCCATCAATCATATCGTCATTATCCGATGCAAAATCCAACATTTGAGATTGACTACAAAATGCAGGATAAAACTGACGGGTATAATATTCTAATTCCGTAGACGTAGTCCAATATTCATCCATTGTAACCTGATCCAACGGCTGCAAATCAATAAAATCCTCACAAGAACAGAATGTCCCTAATAGAAATATAAATAATATGAATCTTTTCATAACTTCAGAATTTAATTAGTAAGTAACTGTTAATCCTATGGAATAAATCCGGTCCGCGCCATAAGTCAAACGGCCAGATCCTGCCGTTCCTCTATAATTTCCAGATCCTCCTTCGGGGAATCCGACCGGAGCAACCGGATCTATGCCATTCGGCAATTTCGTAAATGTCAACAAGTTCTCTCCTGAGAAATAAATTCTAAGTTTCTGCAAATGAAGTTTAGAAGTTATATTCTTAGGGAAGCTATATCCTAACTGTACATTCTGTAAACGTAGATAAGCTGCATTTTGCAAATAGCGTGTGTTGGCATTATTCTTATTTTTCGCCTCTTCAGTATCATTCAGGTAAGGACGTGGCCAATAAGCATCTGTATTAATGTTAGCTTCACCTTCATATAGTCCACTATATTTTGTACCCGGCTCATCTCTGAAATAATCCAAATGTTCCGGAGTCAGACAGGATTCCCACCAACCATTGGTAAATCCCCAAAAAATATTAGACATACGGTAGAAATACATATCCTTTTTGGCGACACCTCTCCAAAGCATAGAAAAATCAAAACCTTTATAAGAAACACCTCCGCTAATCGTATATTGATAATGCGGTTGGTCGTTTCCTATAATAGATAAATCTCCATGATCTCCTATTGTATTGGATCCATTATTAACTTTCCCGTCACCATTTATATCTTCATACTTCAAGTCTCCTGTATTCCAGTTTGAAGCAATATGTGTTAAATCAACCTTCGATAAATAAGAATCCAATTCATCTTGAGTACGGAATAAGTCATGTACGGTATATCCCCAAATTTCTCCAACTTCTGCACCTTCATACCACGTAGATAAGGTTCCCGTCGGATTAAAATATTTTGTAACAACAGAACGATAATCATACAAGCTAAATCCTAAATTATAAGAAAGGCCATTTTCCAAAGCATGTTTCCAGCCTAAACTTATTTCCCAACCACGAGTCCGTAACGTAGAGTTATTTTCTTGAGGTACATCCGCTCCAATGACTCCCGGGACTGCTTTAGCCGGACCGACCATATCGGTAGTTCGTCGCTCGAACCAATCAGCAGTAGCACTTAAACGACTATCCAAAAAAGATAAATCCACGCCAATATTTGTTGTAGTAGCTGTTTCCCATGTCAAGTTTCGATTTACCAATTTAGGTCCGGAAGTATACCCCGTCGGGCGTGTTGAACCATAGCCATATATCCAATTCAATTTATCGGACGAAATAGGCATCAATTCCAAATCCCCGTAAGGTGATATGTTTTGATTACCTAATTGCCCCCAAGAAGCACGAACTTTCATAGTGTTTATATATGGCTCAACATTTTCCCAGAAAGATTCATTATACAAGTTCCACCCTACGGAGAAAGAAGGGAATGTTCCCCATCTCCGACCATTCCTAAAAACATAAGAGCCATCCCGTCTTACATTTGCCTCAAAAAGATACCGCTCTTTATAATTGTAATTCAGACGGGCAAAATAACTTTCTGTAGCATTATGCGCCAAAGCTTCTGTCAAAATAGCATCACCTGTAGCTGTCGGAAATGATGGCACATTTTCAGAAATAAGATCAGTCTTATATCCTTGTACCCAAGATTCATCTCCCCGTTCGAATTGCATACCGGCCAAGATAGTAAAGTTATGCTCCTCGTTAATGTTGAAATCATACGATGTATAAATATTGGTCGTCCAATATTTTTTAATATATTTTCTGCGGGTCAAATTATTGGGGATGCTTATTCCATTTACATACGGTTGATTATGTACATCATACGTATAGATAGATTTTTCTACTTCCGATATTTCTTGATTGTAGGTATTATAAGCAAAGTCCGCATTAATTTTCCAACCCTTCAACGGACGGATCTCCATTCGGAAATTATTCCAAAAGTCAATATCATCTTGTTTATCTGTTCCAGCTTCCATTGACGGAATATGGGACTCGAACATATAATTCCCAAAACCATCATATAAAGGTGTAATCGGATAGTTGCGGGAAATATGACGATACATAAAAGAGTAATCTCCTTCTTTCGTCATATTAGGTTTTTCACGTATTTTTTTAGCAAAACGAGTTTCATAACCAAAATCCCACCAATCGGTAATAGCGACACTGATTTTACCTAACGTATTTAGTCTTTTGAAATAATCTGTACCAAAATTTACCACGCTGCCATCATCCATATAACCGGCAGAAAAATAATAAGAAACTTTATCAGAACCTCCATGCAAAGATATATCATGTTTCTGATTTACACTATTCCCAAAATAAATATCCCACCAATCGGTATTTGCATAATTCAAATTCGCGTTGTTCCATACATTGCCTTCCGGCATAGCACCAAAATATGTAGCTCCATCAGGCCAATCTGGAATAGAATTTCGTATATATTCAAAATCTCCTTTTTGATAAGCTATAACCCGATCAATTGTCTCATCACTAAATGGACGTCCACCCATATTATCTCCTGCTTCGTTCAAAATTCGAGTCCAAGTATAAGAATCCAAACTTTCAGGAAGTTTCTGAGCCGTTTTAATAATCAAATTTCCTGTATAAGAAACACTTATTTTCTCATTCTTTTTACCTTTCTTGGTTGTTACCAAAATAACTCCATAAGGAGCTCGTGCACCATATATAGCAGATGCAGCCGCATCCTTCAAAACGGAAACAGATTCTATATCATCCGGATTCAAATTATTCAGATCTCCAGGAAAGCCATCAATTACTACATAAGGAGAACCTCCATTTAAAGATCCCATACCACGAATAGAAATATTCATAGTTGCCCCCGGTTCAAAACCATCCTGTGAACCAATATCAAAATTGAACCCAGGAGCAGCACCTTGCAATAATTGAGAAACCGTAGCTGCCTGTCGATTTTCAAATTCTTCTTCAGAAATCACATTGATCGCCCCTGTTAAATTTACCTTCTTCTGCGTCCCATACCCTACAACTACTACTTCTTCCAGGGCTTTCGTGTCTTCCTTCAAGATGATAGATAAATTATCTTTCGAATTTACTTTGATTGTTTGGGTCAGATATCCGATATAAGAGATTTCCAATGTCGCGCCTAATTCTACTTCCAAGGAGAATCGGCCTTCCATATCGGTTATTGTTCCGTTGGTAGTTCCTTTCACGGCTACATTAGCTCCTATTATCGGCGTCCCAGTGGCATCAACAATGGTTCCCATGATCCGCACCCTGTTTTGGGATGTTGTGGGCAATTCATTTTTCAAAGAAAGGACTATACGGTTATCTACTACAGAGTAAACCACATTCGTCCCTGTAAAAACAGAATCTAAAATCTTGAATATGTCAGCATTGTCCACAGATACCGTTACCCGTCGGTCTAAATCGACATGACGGTTATTATAAAAAAATGAGAAATCACTTTTTTCTTCTATCTGTTCCAATACTTCTTGTACTGTTTGGTTTTCAGCATTTAAACTGATTTTTGTTTCTTGGGCATAACTACCTACCGCATTCGCTAAGCCCACCGAACTAACCATAAATATAAATGATAGCTTCATACTTAATGGTATTTTTTCTAAAGTTAACCCAAGAAGCTTTCGCTCCTTTATGTATTGGGTGATATTTATTTTTTGCATAACTTTGTCGTGATTTTAAGTGATAAAAAATGATTTACTGGCAAGCCTTGTCGCCAAACAGACTTGCTTTCGGTTAACTCATTTCATTCGGATAAATACGCCAATATTTATCCGAATGTTTTTATTTCTGGTGGTACATTCTCCATAGTCATTCCGCTTTTAATAGATTTCAATTTTACTCTTCTCCCCCATCTTATCTTCCAAAGAAAGATAACGCCAGTTAATTCCTGAAGATATTTTGAATATTTCCAGGATACGCTCCAAACGCTGGCCCGTAAACGAACCCGTAAACGCGTCTTTTTCATATTTGGTATTTGCTATGACAAACTCCACATGGTATCGTTTTTCCAATATACGCAAAGCCTCATCGAACGGGGTATTCCGGAAAATAATCTTTCCCTCCTTCCAAGAGGTTTCCAGCTCTCCGGTCGTCTGATAAACATCTGCCTGACGGTTCTTTACATTATAAATCAATTTCTCTCCGGGATGCAGGTTAAAACTCCGGGTATCTGTGATAAAATTCACTTTACCATTTATCAACGTGGTTGATATAAACGAATCGCATGCAAAAGTTTCTACATTGAAAGAGGTTCCTAAAACCTCTATCTGCGCATTATGCGGAGTCCGAACCACAAAACGTTTATCCGGATTCTTGCTCACCTCAAAGAATGCCTCTCCTTGCAGACTCACTTGTCTGGAATGTCCCTCAAATCGTTCCGGGTAAACCAAAGAGGACTCCGAATTCAGGCACACCTTGGTCCCGTCCGGCAAGATCAGCCGCGTCGTCATGCCCGGATTGGTCCGCACCTCCAGCATACGCATGCTATCCTCACTCAGCGCAAACAATTCAATCAAATAAACTATCAATAAAGGAATAAACAGGATAGCCGCGATACGTTGACATTGAAGCCATACAATTTTCAATCTCCTGGAACGCATACGTGCTTTCACCCGATGGAAAGCTTTCTCGGAATCCACACGCTGGGCCATGTCCAGCGTATCAGATGCCAGATAAAGTAAAAAAATATCACGTGTCATCTTATAATGTTCATCCGATTGCCCTATCCATTTTTCTACTTTTTCGCGCTCCTCATCCGTTACATTACCTTCGCAATAACGCGAAAGCAACTCTTCCATCGGGGGATATGTCCTACATTCATCCATAACTTACAAACTGATCATTACAACTAAAAGCGTGGGATATCCTCTATGATCGTCCAGAACCTCAATGCAGTGATATACGACAGTTCCCACGCCTTTTATTATATGACAAGCAAGATGCAGGAAGTTCCTAAACAAAAATCCTATTTTTTTCAAAAAAATAATCTTTTATTTCACAGGACCGACAAATTGTTTGCATCACCCGGGTGATGCAATTAATTGACAATTGTGATGCAATTAAATCACAGTTGTGATGTAATTAATTCACCCAGGTGATGCAAACAATTTATGCCATACAGAAGATTTACACATGCCTTTTTAGGGAAAATCTGTACTACAAAAAAACAAGTTACCGACATCTAGATTTCTCTTCTTTCTGGAAAAATTTTTATATTTGCCCTGTATTTGAAAAACTAACGTGGCGACATCGGATATTATCTTGCATTGAAATCTGGACAATTTCAACCTTTTAAGATAATACAAAGATTGTTCCTACGCTTGTGTGCGCTATATATCCGCCCGAAGTGGACTATATACCTCATAAAGCGTGGAACCGTTGTATTATTATTGGAAGGTGGGCAGTCCAGAGCCTCAATGCAGTGATATACGACAGTTTCCACGCTTTCTTTTTCATGAAAAACAGGAATTCGAATTTATCACGAACGAGTTTATGGAAAAGTTCTCACATCAAGAAGCTAAGAACAAAGATGAAATCCTTTTGTTAGCCTTGCGAAACTCCGACAAGAAAGCGTATGCCGAACTGTTCCGGACATACTATCCCATGCTTTGCGCCTATTGCCATAAGTTTGTTTCATTAGAAGATGCGGAAGAAATCGTGCAAGATACTCTATTTTGGCTTTGGGAGTCGCGAAAAGAATTAGTCATTGAGAAATCACTTAGCCAATACTTGTTCAAAATGGCATATCATAAAGCCATGAACCGCATAGCCAACGAATTAGCCATCCATAAAGCCAACACAATGTTTTTCGAACAAACGCAGAAAATGTTGGAAGAAGTAGATCTTTACCAGTTCGAAGAATTACAAGAATTGCTACACCAAGCCATTAAAGATTTGCCGGAAAGTTATCGTGAAGCCTTTGTCATGCACCGTTTCCAGCACCTGAACTACAAAGAAATAGCCGAGAAATTACAGGTATCTGCTAAAACCATTGATTATCGCATCCAACAAGCCCTGAAAATCTTACGGAATAAATTGAAAGATTATCTCCCGTTTATCCTGCTACTCTCTTCTCTTCAATAAGGAAATCAAGGCTTCAGTTGACAAGTTAACGAGGAAACAAGTTAACAAAAAGACAAGTTAACAAAGGGAACAAGGCCTTGTCAACTGACGCCTTGTTCCCTCGTCTGCTTTTACCACCCCACCTTAATGAATTTATTTTCCCAAGGCAGGAAATCAGGGGAAGGGTTACCGGGGAGAGGGTCGCCCACCACATCGCAGACCGTTATCCGGCGGATATTCACCTTATCGGAAACGATAGAGAACTTCGCGCTCCGTCCTCCCACCTCGCGTAGCTGGAGCATCACCGCATTCTCGCCCTCAACCGGCTTCATGCTCACCAAGAGCAGGTTCGAGGGTTGGATATTCAAGATAGAGGCCGGTTGTAAAGAAGAAGAAGCAGAAGCCTCCTTGTCTGCCGGGAGAACGCGGGTCAGGAACGGAATACGGTTCGACCAGGCAAACTTGGTGGCATAATCCAAGCTATTATCTCCGGAAGAGGTAATGAAATAGCTCCACTTCATCGCCCCCATCTGGTCGGCATTGAAGTTCGTCACCCAATAATTATTCATCGGCCAGGAATACATATTCGTACTTTGCGGAACGGCACCCGCCTTATATCTTCCGGTATTGATGGCACCGAACTGCATCAAAGGGATTTCCTGGCTTCCCATAACCACTTGCGAAGCCCCGTTGCGTGCCGTGGCAAAGTTCTGCACCGTGTACCAATCGTTCGAAGAGCCCGGGATTTGGTCTACGCCGGCCTCTATATTCCCTCCCGGAACATCCAGATGAATCTTCCCGTCCTCCACCTGATACGGGAAGGAGATATAAACAGACTCCGGGTCGGTAACGGCCTTCTTACGCAACCAATAAGCCACTTCGATTTTCTTTTCCACTTTATAGAGGCGATACTCCACCATCAGGTTGTCCGGTTCACGCCCAGCCGGCGTCTCTCCCCGGAAGCGATATATATCGTAAATATCCCCCTGTTCATACCGGTCGAAGCGCATCTTCTCCGGACTCCGGCGCAAGAACTGAGGCGCACGGTATTGCTCCATCGGATGACGGCTATCCACGATTTCATAGATAAACTCGCCCAGCTCCCACTCAGCATCCGGAGTAAGCAGGGACTTGCCCAGCTCCTTGTCGTAAAGTCGGCTTATCGTACCTTTGGAAGGATTAAAGTCTACGGCATACCACGCATTCTCGACATGTGTCTCCACCAGAGCATCCGAGGTCTGCACCACCGGACGCGGAGCATCCTTTACCTGTATATAATATTGCGCATACCCCAATGCCGGGACATCCTTGACATACAGATTCCAATAAGTACCGTCCGAACGGCTCTCGCCCACCTGGGCCGGAATAGCCTTTCCGGAGGCATCCACAATCTCAAAATCCTTTTCTTTCGGTAATATCTGATGGTCAATATATACACGGGCAATCCCGCTATAAGACCAATTCAAGGCGTTGAATACCGCCACGGAAGGGACCTGCGCCTTCGGAACAAATTGCTGGAGCACGCCCATCGTAATCTCGCCCAGCAAACCGGTATGGCGATAAGCCTCCCAGGCATACGATTGCTTGAGCGAACGCTGCTCCCAAGTCTCCAGTCCATACGGGTCGCGCACGCTCTCGCTATATCCGAAGGTATGCTCGTCATAAAACAACAAAGCATCGTTCACCTCATCTATCTTGCGGTTCACATCCTCCGGCAAGGAGGCACCCAGCAATTTGGCGAATGATAATCCCGCCTGATTCGCAATGACATTCGAATGTGTTACACGTGAAACAGCCGCCTCGCGGGCACCCGACGCAAAACCATCCGTCCACCAATCCGGCCATGCCCCCCGGATGGTCTCAATCCGGTCGGCATACTTCTGTTCTATGGTCTTGATAAAGTCGGTAGCTACAGCCGTACGCAACTTAGGCCATTCGTATTTCTCGTTCCAACGCATCACCATCTCACTACTCTTGGTGGAAGGCGGAGCATTATCCGTAAAGTACCCCGAATGCTGGGCGGCACAGATATCATACGGATAACCTTTATCCTCCAATTGCCCCAAATACTCCAGCACCCGTTGCTCGAAGGTCTCGAAATCATCCGTATGCACGCCAAAGAAATTCCCCTGGTTATAATGCTCGGCCCGGTAAGCCAGCACCTTCTTGCCCGAAGGCGATTGCCACCAGAACACCGTAGGCACATCAAAACAAATCAGCGCACGATGGCCATGCGTACCCATATTGACATATTTGATTCCCGCATCGGCAAAATACTCGCTAAAGCACCAGCCGATACCGTTCACGTCATCCTGCATGGCCAGTTCGGCACGCATCCCTTCCTCCCGGAATTGCTTGACGGGAGCCAGGGAAGCCGCCAGGGTCTGCTCATCGGGAAGCTCATCAAAATTCAGGTACATCGTGGCCAACTCGATACGTCCCTCCTTGACCCGTTGCTTCAGGCGCTCCACCTGTTCCTTCGGGCGATGCTTGAGGTATTCGCTTACCGCCCACGAGATTTCGCACGTCCAGCGGAACTTGGCATAGTCCGGATAGTTGTCCGTAGCATCACAATAATCCAGGGCATAGTCGATATACCGGAGATGTTCAGCCAGGATTTCCATTTGGGAACGGGTATATCCGATGTCGGTATGCGTATGTTGCACCAAGTTCATCTGCCAATGGCGAACGGGTTCAACCGGAATCTCTTGCGAAGCGAGAAGCGTTTTCCCTTGCTTGAGAGTCAAAGGCAAGCGTACCGATTGGCTTACCTCCGGAATTTCAAAATAAAACCTATTCGTGCCTTCGTTCAGTTTCACACGTTGGGTCTGTTCACCCAATCCCAACGTCACGGAGAGGGGCTTCCCCTCGTGAGGAATTGTCACCCACACGCGTTGCATCATCCCCTTGTCCGATTTATAGACCGCAGGATAACAATCCGCTTTCATTTCGGGAACGCCCCCGGAATGCTCCTGTGCAAATAGAGCAGGAGATACCAGCAAGGCGCCCATCAGTAGTAAGTTGTGTAAGTTCATTAGTTTGTTAGTTTTTGAGTTTAGAAGTTTATTAGTTTAGAGCCTCCATCTGCACTTCCAGTTCTCCTCCTTTCACGATTTCAGAGAGCGGAAGATGAATACCCTCCAAAGGTTGTCCATTCAAGAGGTATTGTTGGACATAATGCGTCGAGTCCGTACCTCCGGAGGTGGTTATCGTAAACTCCTTTCCGGTATAATATTCCGGATTCAGGCGAATGGTAATCTTATCGAAGAGCGGAGCCCCCAAGCTGAATGAAGGATTCGTATCGGCCAACCCTTTCACATCAAACAATCCCATCGAGGAGATGACATACCATGCGCCAAGCTGACCTTGGTCCTCATCTTGTCCGTACCCGTATCCGTGTATTCCATCCGTTCCATAAAACTCATTCAGGATGGCACGCACCCACTTCTGGGTAAGGTCGGGGCGTCCCGCCTCATTGAAGAGCCAGGATATATGCAAGCAGGGCTGGTTTCCTTGGTTATAGAGCGTGCGCAATCCGGCGAAGGCATCAATATTCGTTCCTCCGCTGAATATCTTTTCTTGCGATACGGTAAAGATGCTATCCAAACGGGCATTGAAGGTATCGGCCCCAATCTTATCCACCAAAGCCGGAATATCATGAGGCGCATAGAACGTATATTGCCAAGCATTCCCCTCCTGGAATCCGCGCCACACCTGGAGCGGGTCAAAATTAGAGATAAACTGGCCATTGGCTTTCTTCGGACGGATAAAGTTCAAGGACGGGTCATAGAGCCGTTCCCAACCTTTGGAGAGGTAGGTCAGCTGATTGTAATGCGCCGAGTCGCCCAAGGCTTTCGCCCATTGAGCCACTGCCCACGAACTGAACGAATATTCTAATGTATGGGATGCCGAGAACATAAACGCTTCGTCCGGACCGCTTCCCTCTTCCAGGTGAGGCACATATCCGTACTTCACGAACTGGTCTACATCCACCTTGCCCGCACCCAAAGGACGGTTCTCGCCATCCAACTCATTTTTCAAGCACGCTTCGTAGGCCAATTGCGTATCAAAATCGCGAATACCGCATTGATAAGCTCCGGCTATAACCACCGGCAAAAGATTGGTGCCCACACCCGATACGAAACGACTATTGGCTATGCCATCGGCCAGCCATCCCGCATCTTTATACACCTGAAGATGACTACTGATATACTCAGACAAATATTCCGGATAAGCCAAAGTCCATACCAGCGAGAGGTTCCATTGTCCGCCCCATATCGCATCGGTATTATACAGATTGAACACCGGTTCGTCTTGGGTACCCTCTTTCATCGGGAGCTGGCCAATGCTCCCGTCATGACGCGGGTAAGCCCCGTTGATGTCGCTCGCCAAACCTCAGCCTAAGATGGCATGATACAATCCGGTATAAAATTTCACTTTGTCTTCCTGGCGATCCGTCTCTACCCGAATACGGCTCAAATATTCTTCCCAAGTCTGAGCGGATTGAGCCTTTGCTTCATCAAAAGAGAGCTTTCCGGCCTCCGCCTCCAGGTTATGCCGGGCATTCTCGACCGAAGTATAAGACAAGCCCACCTTAGCCGTTACCGGGGTATCTTCCTGGAAGTTATAGGTCAGATAGACACCTGCCCCAATCCCTTTGACCTCACGCGCACCGGCTTGTTGCTTCTCGTGGAGGAACGTCCCAAACGCATCCGGCTCATGGTCTACAACCGCCGAGAAATAAAGAGGAACGGTAGCTCCTGCTTGGTATTTCTTGACATATTCCGGTTCGGTGATTACCCAACCTTCGATACGTCCATCTTCCGTATAACAAACGTAAGCATCCTTTACGGCTCCACTCTCCCCTTGCCGGTTCCCGATATCAAACAAGATGTGATTGGCATCCCCTTTCGGGAAAGAGAAACGCTGGAATGCCACGCGAGGCGTAGCGGTAAGTTCCGCCCGAATCCGGTAATCGTCCAGCACTACCGAATAATATCCGGGATCGGCTATCTCATTTTCCCTTGCGAAAGGTGAGCGATAGCCCCGCTTTACGCTATCGGTGGGCAATCCCGGAACGGTTATCAGTTCTCCTTGAGTCGGCATCAGCACGATACCTCCTACCTGGAACTCATGCAAACAAGGGAATCCCTCGATACTATTATCCCGATAATCATACCCCGTAGCTTCCCAACCGGATTTATTTCCCAGGCTCCCGTTGGTGGATGGCCCCGGCTTGGCTAATCCGAAAGGCATAGAGCCCGGAGCGAAATGGAACCAGCGGCAATGTGCCGTACCGATACGCGGCTCAACGTATTGTGATACGTTTTCTTGTACCGATGCCTTCTCTTGTGTACTGCAACTCATCCAAGAGGCCAGACAAGCGAAGGCACATGAAATCAATAATTGCTTTTTCATTCTATTCTTTTTTGAGTTTTTTAGTTTTTTAGTTTGTAGAGACGCAAAATTTTGCGTCTTTAAGGCTACAGGCCCCAGTTGACAAGGCTTTAGCCCCTATGGTCTCGTTTCCTTGTCTCCTGATGAGGGTGTAACCAAATGCAAAATTGCTATCATTTCGTCTAAAGCCTCACCCGTGGCAAGATATTCTCACCCCTCTGGTGAAAGCTCCCCTGTCTTAGGGGAGCTGGCTCGCGAAGCGAGACTGAGGGGTTAAATACCTACAAGTGAAGAACTAACCCCTCACCCCTTCGGGGAGCTCCCCTAAAACAGGGGAGCTTTTTTCATGTGGGGAAACCCCAGATAGCCTTGTCCACTTGTTTCCTATAGCCTCGTCCCCTGACTTCAAATCCTATCCTCCGCAAAATAATAGGCACCGGAGGCTATCGCCCTACTTGCCCCAAGACGGGAAAGCGCAATCACGGTACGAGGTTTTTCGCTCTCTAAAAAGGCATCCCGTTCTTCGGGATTCTCCCAATTGAATACCTCTTTCTGCAAACGAGAGAAACGCGTGCCATCCGCCATATCCACCTCTCCCCGGAGTTCCCGTAAGAGAGCCGGGAGAATATATTTGGAGGCTCCCGATACGCCACCTCCGATGACCACAATCCCATCCAACAATAACAAGGCGGAGGCAAGTACCGCACCGGACACCTCACCCAACTCGGCAAACGCCCTCCGGGCTGCATCGCTATCCCCCGGACGAATGCCATCCGCTATCTCGAAAATCTCCTTAGGCGAATAAGGGGTATCATCTCCCGAACATTCCCGATAAACCCGTTGGATTCCCCGGATGCTGACGCTCTCCTCGGCAATCCACTCCGGATGGATTTTATTGGACTGGCACCATAAATACCCTCCCAACTGATTATCCCCGGTCAATAACCGGCCCTGAATCATGATTCCGCCTCCGAATCCTGTTCCGAAAGTAACTCCTATCAGATTCTTATAGTGCTTTTCGTTTCCGGCTTCTTTCAAGCAGGCATTAATTTCCGGGAGCATACCCGCCAATGCCTCTCCGTAAGCAAACAGATTCCCGTCATTATTGATAAACACCGGAATCCCAAAACATTCCTCCAGATAAGGACCTAAGGGCACACCACCCCGGAAAGCCGGGAAATTGGGCAAGTCCCCGATAATACCCGCTTCATAATCCGCCGGTCCGGGAAAAGCGAAGCTGATGGCCGAAGGAGCCTTTTCCAAGGAATCCCGCACCTGTTCGAATCCGGAGCGCAAAGAGGCCAAGCACGCCTCCAAGTCATCCGTTATGGTAGGGAGCTTGATAGGCTCTGTGATTTCTTTTCCACCCTGCATCGCGGAGAACACCAGATTGGTTCCTCCCGCATCCAAGGTCATTACAATATGCTCTTTCATTGCCGGAAACGTACATACGCTTTGATAGTTCCACACTCCTTACCTTCAGATTTTCCATAAGGACGGATGGTATATTCGCCCACCGAGGCCGGAATGATGAAGGTTTCCGCATAATGCACCACGAAGGGTTCGAATGCATCCGTAGGACTCTCTACGATAGCCTCCTCGCCCTCTACCAAGTTAAAGACCTGAACGCCTCCATCGGTATGATGGGTTACCGGGACGGAGAACCAATGCCGGCGCGTCTCGATAAATTCATTTTCATGCAGACCGGTACGTTCCTCCCGCCATCCCTCGCCTTGTGCGATAGGCTGGATTTGACTCACCAGATTATCACGCACAAACTCCGTCTGGCGCTCCCATTGAATCACGTGCGAGCCATGCCCGATATTAATCGGACGGGGCAGACCATCCAACCCCAAACGTCCCCAGTCATAGAGCTTAAAGGTAAAGATACTGGGTGTCGCGCTAATCTCAAGCACCATAGCCCCGGCACCCGAACAATGAATCGTCCCGTTGGGAATCAGGAAATGGTCATGTTTCTTGGCCGGCCATCGGTTCACATACTTTTCCGCATCAAACGGATTGCCGGTATCTTGCGCCTCATTCAAGGCCGAAATCATCTCTTCCGGATTCACTCCGGTCTTCAGTCCGAGGAATACGGTAGCCCCCTCTTCGGCATCCAGCAGGTAATAACTCTCATCTTGCGTATAATAAATGCCAAAGGTGTCCCGGATATATTGGGTCGTAGGATGAACTTGTAAGCTCAGGTTCCCGCCTCCAATCGTGTCCAGGAAATCAAACCGGATAGGGAAGTCTTGTCCGAAACGGGATTCTACCGGAGCACCCAGCAAATCGCGTGTCTTATAAAACACCAGATTATTGGCGGGCATCTCGAATAAAGTCCCATCCACCCGAAGATACAAGCTATTCTCTTCCGGTACGCAATCGAAACACCACCCATAATTGCTCTGCTCAGGGTCCAATCCGCACACCTCCTTCATCCATTGTCCGCCCCAAGGAGCCGGATCGAAGAAGGGCACCACCCGGAAGGGCTTATGCGCGGTCTTCTCCAATCCTCTTCTCAACACATCTCCCGTTATCATCTTGGGCGTATCGCGAAGGGTCGTGTCCAACCAATAATCCGCCTTGGGCAAAAGGGTTTTCTTCAGATTATCACACACAATCCAATCCACAAAATACCCCCGCTTGTATTGCTTGGACGCACTTTCTTCTTTATTCTCTACCCCCAACCCGTTTATTTCATGCTTACGCGAACGGAGCTGAATCTCCCAACGGGGCATATCGGCATAGACATACAGGTCGGCCTCCGGAGCGATAAGCGAGGCACCATGCCCATAAACCACGATAAACCCGGCGGATTCCTTTACCTGCTTCCGGGCGGAAACAAGGAGTTCCGGATTCATAAAATCTTCATACCTGAAATGTGCCCGGTACCCGAAAAGCCTATCGTCCGTTACATAAGGATAGGTCATCGCGCTCACCTCGTCTACCGATTTGAAAACGGATTGCGCATCTATCCACACATCGGGATGCAGCACTTGCAATTCCCGTTTTATCTCTTCCAGATAAACTCCTTGATAGCACTCTATCACCAGAACCGTCCTCTCCCGATTGCCTACGGCCTTGCCCAACTCGTCACGAATCGCCTCCCAGCCTTTCCATAATCTTCCCTCTATCTCAGTAGAAGGAAATTTATCATAATTACTTTTCCGCATATATTTTGAGTTTATAAGTTTTTTAGTTTTTAAGTTGACAAGTTGACGAGGCTTGTAGAGACGCAAAATCTTGCGTCTCTATGTCTTGTCTCGACATTCTTATTTGTTGCAAAATTAACTCCTTAATCTCAAAAGAAAATGTACCTTTG
>URGO01000060.1 GCA_900547435.1 uncultured Parabacteroides sp. | reverse complement strand
AATTCCCGGCGTCGTTGATTGTAGAAATCCAAGACCAATTCCGGGTTCTGGGCGAATCCTTCGGGTGTAGCGACATCTTCCACACGATAATTTTCCCATAACCCGCCTGAATCGCGAAACGTAGAGATGCCGCTCTCCGCACTCATGCCCGCACCTGTCAAAACAACTAATTTCTTTTTCATAAGTATTCAGTTTTTAAGTTCTTTATTCCGTAATCACCGATAATTCTCCAATCCCCGTTTGTGGCATATCATCTACATTCCGGACGGAAACCAACTTAAACGAAGAACCCTTCACCGGAGCAAAACGAATTTCCTGCTCAATCGGATTCGCCTTAATGTTCGAGAACTCCCCACTTGTCACCAATTTGCCATCTACATAGAAACGATATGAGGAAATGTATCCCTGCGAGCTATTCAACGAACGGTTCTGGTCAGGCGTATAACGGAATCCCGATATAGTCTGAGGAGCGCTTAACCGTACACTCACCTCGCGTTTCCCTTTGGGAAGATAATAAGCCGTATAACCATTCCCGTCAAAAAGCATCGCTCCTTTCTCCGGATCTCCCTCCACCTGATAAGATGAAGCCGGAATATCGAAGACCTGAGTCGTTACCGGACTATACTTGTCCGCACGAGCATCATAAACCACTGCTTTTATCATTCCTTTTTGGTCAAAAGAGAAAGGCTTCTCATAACGGGGCGAGTCTTTGGTAGGTTCCGATCCGTCCGTCGTATAGTGTATATCCGCATGGACTTCACCGGCCTGGAGGGTTACTTCGGATTGCGCATTCCGGCTAATAACCGGCTCGGTCAATAACGCCGGAGCACAAAAGGCCTCTACATTATTTATACATAACGGACCACGCGCATCGGTAAAGTTAATCCGCAATTTGTTGGCATGTACCGTTGGGAAACGGACAATGCGCTTATACCCGACCGTAGTCGTGGAATCAACTGATTCAATGGGTTGCCATTTCCCATCAAACTCATATTCCAGATTAAAGCTTCGCACACGTTGTCCCAATGGGATATACTCTTGAATCAAAACACGATTCACATCCGAAACGGTAGTCAGAGTAAAAGTAAGTGAGCCACTATTCGCGCCATCTTCCGTAGCCCAATAGGTATCCCAATTGCCATCGGTAACATTAGAAGCCGAGAAAGTCCTGCCTCTACGGCTCGATGATTCCACATACGCCCCTTTTAGCAAATTGGTTTTCAAATCATTCTGTATCGTCTGATACCATTCTACGGCACGAATCGAATCGCGCGGATCAATCTTCCCGTTCAAAGCCACCGGAAAATTCAAAAGGAAATTGGCATTATGCCCGACACTTCGGTAATATAGGTCGACCAACTTAGCCAATGACTTCAGCTGATGATCCTCCCGCTTATGATAGAACCATCCCGGACGAATGGAGACATCACATTCTCCTCCCAACCATTTCTTGCCATTTTCATCTCCGTATGCGCTATTGGCGTAAGGCCCCACGTTCAGTTCCGTATCATACATACTCCATTGTGTCGCTCCGGCCCATCCCTCTTCATTACCAATCCAACGGATATCAGGGACCGTTCCTCCGAAAATCATAGCCGTGGGATGCTTGGCCTTAATCATCTCGCGTGCCTCTTCATATTTATAATAGACTTTCGCATTGATAGAACGGGTTTCATTGGCTCCTCCATACCAGCCATCCCCTCCGTTGGCGCCATCAAACCAATATTCAAAAAGCGGACCATAATTGCTGATCAGCTCATTCATCTGCGCATGAAACTTTTCCACGTAAGCCGGTGTACCATAATTATCACTATTCCGGTCCCAAGGAGAAAGATAAATACCAAATTTCAATCCGTATTTGCGACAAGCGTCCGAGAGCTCGCGGACCATATCACCCTTTCCATCCTTCCAGGGCGAGTTCTTAACCGAATATTCCGTTGTAGCAGTTGGCCAAAGACAAAATCCATCATGATGCTTGGCGGTAAGGATAACCCCTTTCAGCCCGGCGGCTTTGATGGTCCGTACCCATTGCTCGCAATCTAAGTCGGTCGGATTAAACGTGGAAGCCGGCGTATTGCCATACCCCCATTCCAAATCATTAAACGTGTTCAGCCCGAAATGTACGAAAGCGTAGGTTTCCAACTTGTGCCATTCGACCTGTTCCGGTGTCGGTACCGGCATAATCGGCGCAGGAGCCTCAGCCTCATCACATGAGGTCAGGCAAAGGGAAGCGGCACACGCGCCCGATAACAGCAAATACGGTATTAGTTTCATCTTGATTTAGTCTTTTATGAATATCCGCAAAGAATCCTTTAAGGGAACAAGTCCACAAGTTGATAAGGCTATAGGTTGAAAACTTATCTCTGAGAAACAGGAGGTTTGCGGATATCCATTTCGTTTTTATTGGGTTTATATTTTTTAGAATGGCAAATCATCCGCCGGATTCGAAGCGTTGAAATCAGGAGCTATTGTCGGTGCACCTGAAGGCATCACATCGTTCGGCGTGATACTACCCGATGCATTCGCGGGAGCATCTGCCACGGGGCGCTCTACCTTCCAAGCGTTGATGCTGGTAAACCAGCGTCCTTGCCATTCGCGGCTATCAATATCAAACGAAACCGTCAGTTCTTCGCCCGGCTGGATAGCGGCTTGTGCGATACGGTCAGCTCCAAAGATTTGAAAACAGACTTTTTTAGGATATTGATCGTGCGTTTCCAGCACATATTCTTGTTTTTTCCACTCGTTTCCGGCTTTGCTGACCCCGCCTTGTTCCGGCAAGACAGCAATAATCTTTCCTGTAATTTCCATATTTGTATTTTATCTATTTAATATTCAACAATAAATAAGATTTGAGTGGCGAAATTACATTTTTTCTTTTGTATTTCCAAATCATCTCTATACGTTCTTTTGCCTTGATGCAAAAGAACCAAAAAATCAAGGCTTACACTCCAGAGGCTACAAATTCACTGCACTTCGCTAAAATCTCGAAAACTCGCACTTCGTGCTCAAACAACCGAGATTTCTTTACGCTCAGTTTGGAATTTGTTTGACGCCTCTTTCGTTAGGCCAATTTATAGTGTATAGAGAAAAATTGATAAATTGTAAACAATAGATAAACTTAAAATGGCCTAACGTAGAAAGCGTTAAGCGGAATCCGAGTGGAGCGTAAAAAAATCTCAGTGTTTGAGCGAAGCGAGTTTCTGAGATTTTAGCTCCATGAAGAGATTCCGTAGCTTTCGGAGTGTAAGCCTTGATTTTTTGGTTCTTTTTTATCAAGAAAAAAGAACGAGAAAGATAGGCATGAACGAAAATAATCATAGGCATAATCGGAAACGATTATAGGCATAAACGCCGGCGAACATAGGCATGAATTTTTAAGTAGATAATGGTTAATTTATCCTTTTCAGTTTCCCATTCTCAATTATTTACTACATTTGCACTTGTTTTTGCTAAAGGTAACAAAATTCTATTAGATAATATGGGAAATTATAAACTAATCAACAATGTAACAGGATGGATTGTCTGCATCATCGCATCCATTGTTTACTTGATGACTATCGAACCCACCGGAAGCTTTTGGGATTGCGGTGAGTTCATCTCTTCGGCCTACAAACTGGAAGTCGGTCATCCGCCCGGAGCACCGTTCTTTATGTTGACCGCCAATTTATTCACGCAATTTGCCTCCGATCCGTCTACCGTGGCCAAGATGGTCAATTCAATGTCCGCTTTGTTCAGTGGTCTGACCATTCTGTTCCTATTCTGGAGTATCACGCATCTGGCACGTAAGATATTGGTAGAAGAGGGAAAAGAGATGACTACCGGCCAGCTGATTACGATCATGGGGGCAGGTGTTGTCGGCGCATTGGCTTATACCTTTAGCGACACATTCTGGTTCAGTGCGGTAGAAGGCGAAGTATATGCTTATTCATCCCTATTTACGGCGGTAGTGTTCTGGCTCATATTGAAATGGGAAGAAGTGGCCGACAAGCCTCATGCCGACCGGTGGATTGTCTTGATTGCCTATCTGATGGGGTTAAGTATCGGTGTTCACTTGTTGAACCTGTTGTGTATTCCAGCCTGTGTATTGGTTTACTATTATAAGAAGTTCCCGAACCCGACTCTGAAAGGAACATTAATTGCCTTGTTCGTTTCATTCGCAATTATCGCCTTGATGATGTATGGTGTTGTACAAGGACTGGTGGAAATATGCGGCTATTTCGAGCTTTTGTTTGTCAATGTCTTGGGTATGCCTTACAACTCAGGTGTCTATGCCTATGTAATAGCTTTAGTAGCTATATTGATATGGGCCATATGGGAAACGATGCGCGATGAGATTCATCCCCTGCGTATGAAGATTTCGTTCCTATTGGCGGTAACGTTGATAGGTGTTCCGTTCATCGGGAGCGGTTATGTAGTGGCTATTATTCTGATTGCTGCATTAGCGGCTTACTTATTTATAGCCAAGAACTTAAACATTAAGTTGCTGAATACGGTATTGATTAGTTTGATGGTAGTGGTTATCGGATATTCTTCGTATGCGTTGACCTTGGTTCGTGCCACGGCTGATACCCCGATGAACCAGAACGCACCAAGCGACATCTTCACCTTGCGTACCTATTTGGCGCGCGAGCAATATGGGCAAACACCTCTTCTTTATGGACAGACCTACGTTTCTGAAGTAAAGCGCAAAAGTGAAGGCGGTATGTGTGTAGCGGAATCGAAAGAGGGTTCTCCGGTGTGGACACGTATTACCAAACAAGACCCGAGCGAAAAAGACCGTTACTACATTTCGCGTCATAATATGGACTATGAATATGTAGACGAGCTAAATATGCTCTTCCCGCGTATGTATAGTTCGATGCCCAATCATATAGAAGCTTATAAGGAATGGGCGCAAGTCAAAGGCCAGCCCGTAAAGTTTAATCGATGTGGGGAAACCGTTTCGGTGATGAAACCGACCTTTGGAGAAAACCTGCGTTTCTTTATCTCTTACCAATTGAACTTCATGTATTGGAGATACTTCATGTGGAACTTCTCCGGTCGGCAAAACGATATCCAAGGGCATGGCGAAGTATCGCATGGCAATTGGATTACCGGCATCAAGTTTATCGATGAGCAATTGGTGGGCCCGCAAGAGGATATGCCCAACGATATCATAAACAATAAAGGGCACAATGTCTATTATATGCTCCCGTTATTGTTAGGTATTTTAGGTCTGCTCTATCAGGTCTATGCCGGAAAGAGGGGAATCCAAGGATTCTGGGTGACATTCATGCTCTTCTTCATGACGGGTATCGCGATAGTCCTTTATTTGAATCAGACTCCTTACCAGCCTCGTGAACGAGATTATGCCTATGCCGGTTCGTTCTATGCCTTTTGTATATGGATAGGATTTGGTGTAGCTGCTTTGGTTAAACTATTGGAGAAGTATGTTAAACTTCCTTCGCCCGTTGCGGCAAGTATAGCATCAATAGTCGCTCTGTTCGTCCCCGTACAGATGGCATCTCAGAATTGGGATGACCATGACCGGTCAGGCAGATATGTAGCACGCGATTTTGGAGCGAACTACTTGAACTCATGTGATCCGAACGCGGTTATCTTCACCAATGGTGATAACGACACATTCCCCTTGTGGTATGCGCAGGAAGTGGAAGGCATCCGCACGGATGTGCGTGTGTGCAACACCAGTTATCTGCAAACAGATTGGTATATCGATCAGATGAAGAAACAGGCTTACGAGTCCGATCCGTTGCCTATCTCTTGGGATCATTCAGATTATGTGCAGGGCACACGGGACTTTGCCTATATCGTTCCGATGACCGAACAACCAATCGACCTGAATACCGCTTTGGAGTTTGTCCGGAGTGATGACCCGAAATACAAGAAGATTCCGGGATTCAGCCAAGAGATGGACTACATTCCATCGCAGACCTTAATATATAAGGTAGACTCGTCTGAAGTGGCTAATAGCGGAATTTTGAATACAATTCAAGTGCCTTCCGTTCAAAAAGAGATGACCATTGACCTGAAAGGCAAGGATGCATTAGGTAAACAGGAACTGATCATCCTCAATATGCTTCAAGAGAACAAATGGAAGCGTCCGATGTATTATGCGGTAACGGTTAGCCCGGACCAGTTTGTCAAACTTGACCCGTATTTCCAGCAGACCGGTATGGCTTATCAGATTGTCCCGGCCGAGGTACAAGGGACTTTGCAAAGCGTAAATACCGAAAAGATGTATGATAACGTCATGAATAAATTCAAATGGGGAGGCGTTGATAAGCCGGGAATCTATTTGGATGAGAACGTGATGCGTATGTGCAAGAGTTATCGGTATGTCTTGTTCGGCAAGTTGGCGGTCGCTCTTTATCACGAGGGTAAAAATGATAAGGCACTGAAGCTTTTGGATAAGTGCATGGAGGTATTGCCAACCGAAAATGTACCATTAGATTATAGTGCTCTATCGGTCGGTGAGGTTTATTATCTGTTAGGTGAGAAAGAAAAAGGTGCGAAGGTGTATGATGAACTTGCCGAAAATATGGTCCGTAACCTGAATTGGTACTTCCGCCTGAAACCGAACCAGTTCGCTTCAGTAGCTGAAGATGTGAACACCGACCTCTATACTTTACAGGAGGTTATTCGGGTATTTAAAGCACACGACCCGGAACTTCTGAAAAAATATCAAGAGGAATTCGACACTTTCCGCATCGCTTACGAGTCGTTGAGGAAAGGAGAAAACAAATAGGAGTTAAAGGGGGTAAAAAGAGTTAGAGGAGTTAAAAGCCAATACTCTTGGATGGTATAATCAAAGACATTCGGCTATAACTCCTCTAACTCCTGCGCGAAGCGCTAACTCCTTTAACTCCTTTAATAAAAGAAAGAAATGTTTATCGAACAACCACCTTGGTTCTATCGCATATTATTCCCGCAAGCTTTATGGCGCTTGCCTGATGAGAAAGAAAAATGTGTATATCTTACTTTTGATGACGGACCGATACCGGAAGTTACCCCTTGGGTATTGGATGTCTTGGATCGTTATGATATAAAAGCGACATTCTTTATGGTAGGCGATAATGTCCGCAAACATCCGAACGTGTTTGACGAGGTATTACGGAGGGGGCATGACATAGGGAATCATACTTTTAATCATATCCAAGGGATTCGCTTTTGGACACACAACTATTTAGCCAATGTGCACAAAGCCGCCGACCTGATTCCAAGTCGGCTTTTCCGTCCTCCGCACGGTCATATGCGTATTCCTCAACTTTGGGCACTCCGGAAAGAATATCGGATCGTGATGTGGGATGTAGTTACGCGCGACTATAGTCCGCATGTTACACCACAAAATGTACTTCAGAATGTCCAACGCTATACCCGGAACGGTTCGATTATTGTCTTCCATGATTCGCTCAAAGCGGAAAAAAATATGCGTTGGGCCATGCCTCGTGCCATAGAATGGCTCATGGATGAAGGATATAACTTCCGCCTATTACGCGAGATAGAATGAAAATAGAGGCAAAAAAGATAAAAGAATGGGCACAGCAGATCGGATTTGACACCTGTGGCATGGCTCCGGCCAATCCGGTTGATGAGGCAAATGCCCGTTGGTTGGATGAATGGTTGAAGGCTGGTCATGAAGCAGGTATGTCTTATATGGCGAACCACCGAGACGTTCGTCTCCATCCATCCGCGTTGGTTGAGGGTGCCCGGACGGTTCTTTCCGTTGCTTTGAACTATTATCCGCCACGGCATCGCTCTTCCTCCGAACCTTATATTGCCTATTATGCTTACGGAAAAGATTATCACGATGTCATGAAAAAGAAACTCAGGGAACTCTGGCAAATAATTCGCGAAAATCTTCCGGATAATTCCAATGCCGAAGCACGGGTATTTGTAGATAGTGCCCCGTTACTCGAACGATATTGGGCTTGGCGATGCGGCTTAGGCTGGATAGGGAAAAACACCACCTTGATTTTGCCCCGACACGGATCGTTCTTCTTTTTAGGCGAAATTGTAATGACTATCGAAGCAGACCAATACGATGAGCCCATGAAGTCATATTGCGGGACTTGCGAACGTTGTCTCCAGGCTTGCCCCACTCATGCTTTGGAATGTGCGTACCATCTGAACGCCAACCGGTGTCTTTCTTACCTTACTATTGAAAATCGGGAGGAGATTCCGGCAGAGATTAAAGGGCAAGCCCAAGGGCATCTTTTTGGTTGTGATTCGTGCCAATTGGCTTGCCCGTATAATCGATTCTCCAGTTCTACCCCCGTACAGGAATTCCATCCTTCGGATGAATTGCTTCACCTGCAACGCGAGGATTTGTATACCATGACCGAAGAGGAGTATCGCCGTATATTTAAAGGATCGGCTATAAAACGAGCCAAGTTTTCCGGTCTCCAACGTACCATTCGGGCATGGAAATGAACCGGCTAAAAAACATCAGCTATTTTTGAAGGCTCTTGCTCCGTGTGCTCTCTATCACCGCCTGATTAATCTCACGAACCTTATCTATATCCATCTTCTCAACAGCACGGTCATACGTCACCAAGCCATTTATCTCATGCTCCACATCGGTGGTTTGCGTATAAATGGCGGTACTCAAGCTATAATACTTAATCATCTGCTCCAATTCGTTCAACATATAGATATAGGTATCCGTCAATTGTTCTTTGTTAAGCATCATTTCGTAAGCATCATTCCGAACCGGCCACATATGATTACGTACGAACAGCCCTTTGCCTCCGAACTCGCCTAACGAAACGGCACGTTTGCCATCCGGCTTGGCAATAGATTTCGGCTCAATTTTCCCATAATGATGCATATCCACGAAATCGCCATTCTTCGGGTCTCCGTATGCAGGACGATATCCCGGCGCATAATTATAACCGGACATACCATTTACCAATCGGCTTGGGTCATACTGCTTCGCCCAATCGGTAATGCGGGTAACATCAAATGCGCCCCAATTCTCATTGAAAGGAACCCAAACTACGATAGAAGGAGAACTGATATGCTGATCTATCATCACCTGAAACTCATCACAGAACTGCTTACGAACAGCTACCGAATCAGCATCGTCCGGATGCCACAAATTAGGCATATCCTGCCAAACCATCAACCCTAATCGGTCGCAATGGTAATACCATCGTTGAGGCTCCACTTTGATATGCTTGCGGATAACATTGAACCCGGCACGCTTGGCCAATTCGATATCATAAAGCAATGCCTCATCCGTCGGAGCCGTAAACGCGCCATCGGGCCAATATCCCTGGTCAAGCAATCCGATATGAAACACAAACTCACCATTCAATAACGGGCGGATTACACCATCCACTTCCCCTAACTCAACCGAACGCATCCCGAAATAGGAAGAAACCTCGTCTACTACCTTGCCACTCTTATCTTTAAGTTGGAGCGTCAGGTCATAAAGAAAAGGATCATCCGGGCTCCAAAGGCGCGGGTTTCGAATAGGCAAGGCAAATTTCTCCCCTGCTCTACCCTCTGCTCTGGCGATTACTTTCGTACCAATACTCGCTATGGCCGACACTTGCAAATTCTTTCCTTTCTCGTTAGTGAATGTTGTAATGTTCAATCGCTGATCTTTTACATCCGGAATTAACTTCAATTGCTCAATGTGTCGTTTAGACACCGGTTCCAGCCATACGGTTTGCCAAATACCGGAGGTAAAGACATAGTCTCCCTTCTCGCCATTCTTCCCACAAGGGGCCTTGCCATCGTTCGGGTCATACACACCTACCACCAATTCGTTTTCCCCGGCTTGCAACCGGTCGGTTATATCAAAAGAGAAACTATCATAACCACCTATATGTGTCCCGACTTTCTTTCCATTTACAAAAACCGAACAAATCCGGTCGGCCGCTCCGAAATGAAGCAGTACATTTTGTTTTTTCCAGGACTCCGGTATGTTGAATGTCCGTTTATACCAAAGATAATATTCTCCGTCACGATGAATACCGGACAATTCCGACTCCGGCGGATAAGGAACACGGATTTTTTCGGCATGAGCGAACGATGGAGGCTGAGCCACACTTACAGGGTCCGGCAAATTCTTTCCCCCTATATAATTCCACAAGCCGTTCAGATTCATCCAATCCGTACGTACCATTTGCGGACGAGGATATTCCGGGAGTGGCACTTCTGCCGATAACGCCTCTTCAGTCCAAGGTGTAGGCAAAGTAAATTCATCCCGCGTTGTCTGTGCCTCTACACTAAGCGTCCCCCCAATCAACAAAGCTGAGGCAATAAGGTTAATAAAAATAGTCTGCTTCATGATATAACAAAAATTTAATAGTAAAAGATGGGGTGAAGATAAGAAGAAATCATGTATATTTACACCATTATACAGAAAATATTCACCCGGTAAACACTTTATCTTATGAACCGAAGATTTTTATACATTATTGCTATCCTGCTATGCGGCCTTCCGCCCGCTTTGAATGCGAAGATTTTCTCCGTTTTAAACCTGCGATGCGAACAAGCACAAAATCCATTGGGAATAGAGACCCTGCAACCTCGCTTCAGTTGGCAAATCTATTCGGACGAACGCAATTTCCAGCAATCAGCCTACCGGATACTTGTAGCAACCTCTCCCGATGAGTTATCCAAAGACTCCGGAACTATCTGGGATAGCGGAAAGACAAACACTTCCAGTTCCATCCTTGTCCCGTTTTCCGGACAAAGACTGGATTCTGGGAAAACATATTATTGGAAAGTAAAAATATGGAACCAAGATGATAAAGCTTCGCCTTGGAGTCAGCCTCAGCAATTCACGATGGGACTTCTCACACCGAAAGATTGGGAACAGGCGCAATGGATTGCGTTAGAGAATGATAACCCCGGTGAGATTATTACCCAAGGGATTCATGGTTTAAGCGAAGTCGATAAAGTATTCGCCAAAGACAAAGAAATAGGTATGTACAAGCTACCTCAATTCCGTAAAGAATTCGCTATAACCAAAGAGATAAAAAGGGCCATCGCCTACGTCTCCGGATTAGGGCATTTTGATTTATTCTTGAATGGAGAGAAGGTGGGTAATCACTTCCTGGACCCGGGATGGACCAAATACGATAAATGCGCGTTGTATGTCCCGTTTGATATCACCAGCCTACTCCATTCCGGTCAAAATGCCATTGGCGCACAATTAGGAAACGGATTCTTCAATATTCCCCGAGAGCGTTATTTCAAACTACTTGCATCGTATGGGGCTCCTCGTTTACTTTTGTGTATTAAGATAGAATATGCCGATGGGACTCAAGAGAGTGTCATTACCGATTCTTCCTGGAAGGTTTCGGAAAGCCCGATAACCTATAGCAGCATCTATGGCGGAGAAGATTACGATGCCAACAAGGTACAACAAGGCTGGAACGAAACAGGATTTGATGACCATTCTTGGCAATCAGCAATAGTCCTTCCTTGGAAGACCCGCCTATTGGCACAGGTTTCGGCTCCTCTATTGGTAAGAGACACCCTGCCTGCGGTCCGGATTTTCCAAAATCAATTAGGAAGATGGGTGTACGACTTAGGACAAAACTTCTCCGGAATCATTCGCCTATCGGTCAATTCCAATCAAAAGCAAGAGATACGTTGCCATCCGGCGGAATTGCTCAATCCGGATAGTACGGTGAACCAAAGTGCCTCCGGTGCCCCTTATTGGTTGGGATACACCTCTAAAGGGAGTGGGCTGGAGCATTGGCAACCCCAATTCACTTATTACGGATTCCGTTATGTGGAAATAGAAGGAGCTGTCCCGGCCGGGATGAACAATCCTCAGAATCTTCCGGAAATTGTCTCACTTTGCGGATTGCATACCTGCAATTCGGCCGAGGAGGTCGGAAGTTTTCATTGTTCCAAACCATTATTCAACAAAACCTATGAGCTGATTGACTGGGCTATCCGTAGCAATATGGCCAGTGTGTTGACCGATTGTCCGCATCGGGAAAAGTTGGGTTGGCTGGAACAGGTACATCTGATGCAATACTCCGTACAATACCGGTACAATCTAGCACGTATGTATGAAAAGATTATGAATGATATCCGTTCGACACAAGCTGAAAACGGAATGGTTCCGGATATTGCTCCAGAACTGGTCGAATTTGAGGGCGGATTCAAAGATACGCCGGAATGGGGAAGTTCATTGGTCATCAGTCCTTGGTATATCTATCTGTGGTATGGAGACCAACGGCTTATCGAGGAATATTATCCGGATATGCAACGTTATGTAGACTATTTAGGCACGAAAGCAGACGGGCATATAGTGGCATACGGCTTAGGAGATTGGTTTGATATTGGCCCGAATGCGCCGGGAGTTTCCCAACTGACCTCGAATGGAGTAACCGCTACCGCCATCTATTATTATGATGTTTGCCTGATGAGCAAGATGGCCTCGCTTTTAGGAAAAACAGAGGATGCCATGCGATATGAACGCTTGGCTCAAGAAATAAAAAAGGCCTTCAACCGGAAATTTTGGAATGCACGAACCGGACAATATGACCGGAATAGCCAGACTGCCAATGCGATAGCTCTTTATACAGGGTTGGTAATGCCGGAAAACCGCAAGCAGGTCTATGAGAACCTTATCACAGACATTCGTTCCCGGAAGAACGGACTGACCGCCGGAGATGTTGGCTATCGTTACGTCTTACGCGCCTTGGAAGAAGGAGGCTTCTCGGAACTAATCTTTGACATGAATAGCCGATACGACCAGCCGGGATACGGATGGCAATTGGCACATGGTGCTACAGCCTTGACCGAATCCTGGCAAGCCTATGGGTTCGTCTCGAACAATCACTTCATGTTGGGACATCTGATGGAATGGCTCTTTAGCGGATTAGGCGGAATCCGCCAGGCCGATAACTCGATTGCCTATAAACAGGCAATTATCCGGCCTACGCCGGTTGGAGATGTCCGCTCGGCACGCACTACCTACCAATCGCCTTATGGGGAAATCCTTTCCGAATGGAACGATTCGGAAGAATGTTTTTCTATTCGTGTCGAGATACCTGCCAACAGCTCAGCCCGGGTTTATCTCCCGACCTCAGACTCCGCATGTATCACCGAAAGCGGATTGAGACTAATTGATTCCGGCATTGCCTGGCATCAAGAAGATAACTATATCATAGCTGAAATCGGTTCCGGAGAATACCGGTTTGAAGTGAAAAAATAACAGAATACTCATTTTATTAGTTAAGGGCGTGCCAAACACAATGTTGTTATCATTTTTATGGCACGCCCTTATTTTATTCTTTTACCCTTATAATAGTTAATATTGTTCTCTTTTCATCTTTATATTATTTGCTTTTCATGTTCCTCCCATTCCAATACAATTCCGCCGGTACAAGCGATTTGAATCAAACAACTTATGGAAATATGCCGGATACACATACAATCAAAAAAATAGTGTATTTAATTACCTTGAAACTTTAGGAATGGGTGTTCCGACTATCCGCCCCAACTTTCCCTATCCAAATTACGATATTGGATTGCTTCGGCCAAGTGTGCTGGTTCTATCTTCTCTGAACCAGCCAGGTCTGCAATAGTACGTGAAACTTTTAAGATCCGATCGTAAGCGCGAGCAGATAAATTAAACCGGCTCATAGCATTTTTCAGCAACATCAATCCGGCCTGATCGGGCCGTGCATATTCATGCAGTAACCGGCTATTCATTTGCGCATTACAATGCACATTGGGATAATCGGCAAAACGCTTATTTTGAATAGCCCGGGCTGCAATTACCCGCTCACGAACCATCGCACTGGATTCAGCCTCGGATTGCTCCGAAATTTTTTCAAACGGCACGGGGACAATTTCGATTTGAATGTCGATACGGTCAAGCAACGGGCCGGATATCCGATTCATATATTTCTGAACCGCTCCGGGCGAACATACACATGCTTTTGTAGGATGATTGTAATAACCGCAAGGGCAAGGATTCATAGAGGCTATCAACATAAATCCGGCGGGATATTCAACCGTAAACCGAGCGCGGGAGATGGTAATCATCCTATCCTCTAACGGTTGTCGCATAACTTCTAAAACACTCCGGTTGAATTCCGGTAATTCATCCAAAAACAGAATGCCGTTGTGCGCCAAACTAATCTCACCCGGCTGAGGGAAAGAACCTCCACCCACCATGGCAACATCCGAAATTGTATGATGAGGCGCACGGAAAGGGCGCTGGGTCATCAACGAAGTCTCACTTCCTATTTTCCCTGCTACTGAGTGTATCTTTGTGGTCTCTAACGCTTCATGAAGAGAGAAAGGAGGCAAAATCGATGGAAGTCTTTTGGCCAACATTGATTTTCCACTTCCCGGAGGACCAATCATCAACAAATTATGTCCGCCGGCTGCTGCAACTTCCAAAGCTCTTTTTACATTCTCCTGTCCGCGAACTTCCGAAAAATCATAATCGAACAATTGCTGTTTGGCATAAAATTCCTTTCGCGTATCCACAATCGTCGGCTCCAAATCTTGCTTCCCTTCCATAAAAAGAATGACATCTTTGATGTTCGTAACACCAAAAACTTCCAAATTGTTGACCACGGCAGCCTCACGGGCATTTTGTTTCGGAAGAATAAATCCCTTAAAACCTGCTTCACGAGCTTTAATAGCAATAGGCAAAGCACCCTTAATCGGGTTTAAGGTTCCGTCCAAAGACAATTCACCCATCAACATATATTGGGAAAGTTTATCGGACGAAATTTGTTCAGCACCGGCCAATATCCCTATTGCCAATGGTAAATCATAGGCCGAGCCCTCTTTCCGGATATCTGCAGGTGCCATATTGATAACTATTCGGTTCCGTGGAAACTTATATCCGTTCACTTGTAATGCCGAAATGATACGCTCATGACTTTCCCTGACGGCTACATCAGGCAGTCCAACCAAGAAAAACTGTACACCTTTTGTGCAATTCACTTCAATGGTTATTATTGTTGCCGAAATTCCCTGTACGGCAGCAGCAAAAGTCTTGACCAGCATAGTTAAGCTTTTTATAATTATTATTTCATGTTAAGGTATCAGGTGGACTTTCATCTGTCCTTGCCCAATAACTCTTCTAATGTATCTCTGATTTCTAAATTATTTTCTGTTTTCAGCAGGATTTTTTTATCTTGGTCGATCAGGTAACAACTTGGCAATTCACTGACATTGTACAAATCAATCAGCGCAGAGGCCTGACCGGCAGAATCTGTTACCAAATTCCATTGAATGCTATCTTTCTTTATCAAATTTCGGACTTTATCAGAATTTTCATCCAAGGTAACAACAATCACATCCAAATCTTCCGATTTATATTTAGATGCGATCTGATTTAGATAAGGTTCTCCAGGGGTATTCATTCCACACCAAGGAGCGGTAAAAGTCAACAAAATATACCTTCCAGAGATAGTTGCTAAGTTTATTTCTTTTCCGCTTAAATTTTTCACTTTGAAGCTGGGGGCTTCCGCACCAATACTTGTCCGTTTAGCCCGTTCACTATATTCTTCCAAGGATTTATAAATATAGTGCTCGCGCAAATCCGGTGAAATCAAAGCCAATAACTCATCCACTTCACGCGTATCATCCGGATTGGTAAAAAAATACTGAATCAAAGCTAACGAAACAGCTTCATCCGGATGTTTTTTTATATAGGTAACAGCCTGTTCTTCCAACTGGTGATTTACATTGGTCAGTTTAGCCATTAAATCTGATTCCTCTATCGGATTAGCCGCGCTTTTCTCTATTTTCCGAATCAAATCACTCTGTTCTTTCCACAAATTGGCTGAAGCGTTACGCATATCCGATAATTTATCATTGATATCGCTTCCCCCTTTAATATGGAATAATGCTGTATAGCGCGCATCTCCTGAAATTTTCACTTTCTTTTCTTTCTCTAAGAAAATGGTGCTCCATTGTGTCCGATTCTCCAAGAAAAGTGTTGCGGTATTGTAATCACCCTCTTTTTCTTTTAGCATAAATTCACCGTTTGTTTCACAAACCAACGTGTCAATCAATTTCCCGCTCTCGTTTTCGAAAACCACATATATAGTCGGGTCTTGCAGATTGGAAATCTTTCCTTCAATCTGGTAAGCCACCTTATCGCCACAAGCCGTAAAGCCGAGCAATGCGATTATTATCGAAATAATATATTTATACATCTATCTAAAATTCCTAAATTAGATTTTAATCCGCTGTAAAGGTAGGAAATATTTTTTAATGTACGTTTATAAATATGAATCTATTTACAGAAAAACTCCACATTTTTTATTTTAACAAAAAAGGGCACGCTGATAGCGCACCCTTTCTTCTTATTATGCTTGATGAAATTACAATTTCGGACCAGCAGCAACCAAAGCCTTACCTGCTTCGTTACCTTCGAACTTAGCGAAGTTCTTGATGAAGCGACCAGCCAAGTCTTTTGCTTTTTCTTCCCACTTGCAAGCGCAATCATAAGTATCACGCGGGTCAAGAATCTTCGGATCTACGCCCGGCAATTCAGTCGGAACAACGAAGTCGAAGTACGGGATAGTCTTAGTCGGAGCCTTGTCGATAGAACCGTCCAGGATAGCGTCGATAATACCACGAGTATCGCGGATAGAGAAACGCTT
>URGO01000059.1 GCA_900547435.1 uncultured Parabacteroides sp. | reverse complement strand
TATTGCAAACCAGTGCTACCGGTGCGATTAGCTTTGGTATGACTCAGTTGCCTATCAGTGCGCTTTACTTAGTATTGTGTGGTTTGTGTACATCGGTAATGTGGGGTGGTATCTTTAACTTGGCGGTTGAAGGTTTAGGAAAATATGTTGCTGCTGCTTCCGGTATCTTTATGATGATGGTTGTGGGTGGCGGAATCTTCCCGCAGATTCAGAACGCGATTGCTGATGCTACATCGTATATGGCTTCATATTGGGTTCCGGCTTTGAGCTTTGCTTACCTGTTGTTCTATGCATTGGTAGGAAGCAAGAATGTAAATAAGGATATTCCGGTTGAATAATAAGGGCGGATATAAATCAAAATTAAAGAAATGAGTATGAAAGAGAAGATTAGTCAGAAATTCCAGGAACTTTTTAATACAACCGGTGTGTTCTTTGCTTCTCCGGGACGTATTAATCTGATTGGCGAACATACCGATTATAATGGCGGATTTGTTTTCCCCGGTGCAATTGACAAGGGGATGATTGCTGAGATTAAACCGAACGGAACAGGTAAAGTCCGTGCGTTTGCTATCGACTTGAATGATTATGCGGAGTTTGGTTTGACCGAGGAAGATGCTCCGAAAGCCAGCTGGGCACGTTATATATTTGGTGTTTGCCGGGAAATAATCAAACGTGGCGGAAATATCCAGGGATTTGATACGGTATTTGCCGGAGATGTTCCGTTGGGCGCAGGTATGTCTTCGTCGGCTGCATTGGAGAGTACCTATGCTTTTGCCTTGAACGAATTGTTCGATTTGAATATTGATAAGTTTGAGTTGGCAAAGATTGGCCAGTCGACCGAACATAATTATTGTGGCGTAAATTGCGGTATCATGGATCAATTCGCTTCTGTATTTGGCCAGAAAGGACATTTGATTCGTTTGGATTGCCGTTCGTTGGAATATAAGTATTATCCATTTGACCCGGAAGCCGCCGGATATAAATTGGTGTTGTTGGATTCGGTGGTTAAGCATGAATTGGCTTCTTCGGCTTATAACAAGCGTCGCCAGTCTTGCGAGAATGTAGTTGCCGCTATTAAACGCAACCATCCGGAAGTTGACTTCTTGCGTGATGCCGACATGGATATGTTGAACGAGGTAAAGGCTGATGTAAGTGCCGAAGATTATATGCGTGCGGAGTACGTAATTGAAGAAATCCAACGCGTATTGGATGTTTGCGATGCTTTGGAAAAAGGCGATTATGAAACGGTTGGCGAGAAAATGTATGGTACGCATCATGGCATGAGCAAACTTTATGAAGTAAGTTGCGAAGAACTGGACTTCTTGAATGACATCGCTAAAGAATGTGGTGTTACCGGTTCGCGTGTCATGGGAGGTGGCTTTGGAGGTTGTACCATTAATTTGGTAAAAGCCGACAAGTATGACGCTTTTGTGGAAAAGGCATTTGCTGAATACACGAAGAAATTCGGTCATGCTCCTAAATTGTATGATGTAGTGATAAGCGACGGTGCAAGACGTTTAGCTTAGTGTGAGTAAATCAAGGCGAAGAGGTAATCCTTTTACGGAGGGATTATCTCTTTCGTTGTATAAAAATATTGACATTTTTTATCTAAAGTAATAAGTTAAGTCGAAAACAAGTTTGTTTCCTTGCGAATTATATATACTTTTGTGCTCAAATAACGAATAAGTAGCAATAAGTAGCGATATGAACGACGTTAAATTAATGAACAGAGCAGCCGATAATATACGTATCTTAGCTGCATCAATGGTGGAAAAAGCTAAATCCGGACATCCGGGCGGAGCAATGGGTGGTGCAGATTTTGTAAACGTATTGTTCTCTGAGTTCTTAGTGTATGATCCGAAAAATCCATTGTGGGAAGGTCGTGACCGTTTCTTCTTGGATCCAGGTCACATGTCTCCTATGCTATATGCTGTCTTGGCCATGGCCGGCAGATATACGATTGATGAATTAAAAGACTTCCGTCAATGGGGAAGTGTTACTCCGGGACATCCTGAAGTGAACTTCATGCGCGGAGTAGAAAATACTTCCGGTCCGTTGGGGCAAGGACATACTTATGCCGTAGGAGCCGCAATTGCTGCTAAGTTCTTGGCGGCCCGCTTGGGTGCAGAGGTAATGCCGCAGACCATTTATGCGTATATCTCGGACGGTGGTATTCAGGAGGAAATCTCACAAGGTGCAGGGCGTGTTGCCGGCACGTTGGGTTTGGATAATTTGATTATGTTCTATGATGCGAACAACGTCCAGCTTTCTACTATGGTAGATGAAGTGGATGATGAGAACATCACAATGAAATATGAGGCGTGGGGATGGAAAGTCATCAATATTGATGGAAATAATGTGGAGGAAATTCGCCGCGCATTGACCGAGGCCAAAGCCGAAAAGCAGAGACCGACCTTGATTATTGGTAAGACTGTAATGGGTAAAGGTGCGTTGGGCGCAGATCTGAGCAGTTATGAAAATAAGGTTTCTACGCATGGCCAGCCCCTTTCGGCCGCTGGTGTTTCTATTGAGGAAACAATCAAGAATTTGGGAGGAAATCCGGAGGACCCGTTTGTTATTTTCCCGGAAGTAGCCGAATTGTATGCTAAGCGTGCCGAAGAACTGAATGCTTTGATGGAAAAACATAAGGCCGTAAAAGCCGCATGGACAGAGGCTCATCCGGATTTGGCTAAGAAAATGGACGATTGGTTTGCCGGCCGGTTGCCGGAGATAGATTGGGCTTCTATCGAACAAAAACCGAATCAGCCTACGCGTGCCGCTTCCTCTAAAGTATTGGGTGTATTGGCGGAAAAGGTCGAGAATATGATTTGTGCTTCGGCCGATTTGTGTAACTCGGATAAGACGGACGGATTCTTAAAGAAGACACATTCGTTTACGAAAGGCGATTTTACAGGAGCGTTCTTCCAGGCCGGAGTAGCCGAATTGACAATGGCTTGTATTTGTATCGGTATGTCATTGCATGGAGGTGTATTGGCGGCATGCGGTACATTCTTTGTATTCTCGGATTACATGAAACCCGCATTACGTATGGCTGCATTGATGGAACTTCCGGTTAAGTTTATCTGGACGCACGATGCATTCCGCGTAGGTGAGGATGGACCTACTCATCAGCCGGTTGAACAGGAAGCACAAGTCCGTTTGTTGGAAAAGATAAAGAATCATAGCGGAAAAAATTCGATGCTGGTACTTCGTCCGGCCGATGGCGCGGAAGTTTCGGTTGCCTGGAAAATGGCTATGGAGAATATGGCTTCTCCGACAGGTCTTATTTTCTCCCGTCAAAATGTAAACGACTTGCCTAATCATACTTATCAAGATGCCTTGGCTTCAGAAAAGGGCGCATATATATTGAATGAGGATGAGAATCCGGAGGTTACGTTGGTGGCATCTGGTTCAGAAGTTGCAACTTTGGTGGAAGGTGCGGCATTACTCCGGGCAGAAGGTGTCAGATTGCGTATTGTATCGATGCCTTCCGAGGGATTGTTCCGTGCACAAAGCAAGGAATACCAGGCTTCTATCATCAAACCGGGTAGTAAAGTGTTTGGCTTGACGGCTGGTCTGTCGGTTAATATGGAGAATATCGTAGGCTTTAACGGGAAGGTCTGGGGATTGGATACTTTCGGCTATTCGGCTCCGTTCAAAGTGCTGGATGAGAAGTTCGGTTTTACCGGGCAAAATGTATATAAACAGGTAAAAGAGTTATTGGCGGAATAAGTATGAATACAATTGGTTTATGCAGTGATCATGCGGGGTTTGATTTGAAAGAATACATCAAACAAGTTCTGACGGAGAGAGGTATTCCGTGTAAGGATTTCGGAACCTATTCTACGGATAGTTGTGATTATCCGGATTTCGCTCATCCTTTGGCTAATGCAGTCGAAGCTGGTGAGGTGTATCCGGGGATTGCTATCTGCGGGAGTGGTAATGGAATCAGCATGACGTTGAACAAACACCAGGGAATCCGTGCCGCTTTGTGCTGGATAGAGGAAATAGCCGCCTTGGCGAGAGCGCACAACGATGCCAATGTGTTGGTGATGCCCGGACGTTTTATCTCAAAGGAAGAAGCTCTTAAGGCTTTGGATGCATTTCTCAATACGCCTTATGAGGGCGGACGTCATCAGCGCCGTATTGATAAAATCCCGGTAAAGTAGGAATACTTTCTGTATGGATTGTTCCTTTAGCGGGATGAATAGGTTGCATCACAAGGGTGATTTATTTACATCACGTAGGTGAATCAATTGCATCACTTGGGTGAATTAATTACATCACCCTTGTGATGCAATTAATATAAAGATTGGAAAGGGAAAATTTTTCCTGATATGGATATATAAATAAGGTGTAAAAGCAATGAAAGGTATAGTGTTGGCCGGAGGTTCAGGGACTCGTCTGTATCCGATAACGAAAGGGGTGTCCAAGCAATTATTGCCGATTTATGATAAGCCGATGGTTTATTATCCTATTTCGGTATTGATGCTGGCGGGTATACGGGATATATTAATTATCTCTACACCGCAGGATTTACCCGGTTTCCGGCGTTTGTTGGGAGATGGGAGCGATTTAGGCGTGCGGTTTTCGTATGCAGAGCAGCCTTCTCCTGATGGGTTAGCGCAGGCTTTTATCATCGGAGCGGATTTTATCGGAGATGATTCGGTGTGTCTGGTGCTGGGCGATAATATATTTTATGGGCAAAGTTTTACCCGGATGCTGAGTCAGGCGGTTTCTGTGGCCGAACAAGGTAAAGCGGCTATATTCGGATATTATGTGAATGATCCGGAGCGTTATGGCGTGGTAGAGTTTGATGCGGAAAATAATGTGGTCAGCATCGAAGAGAAACCGGCCGAGCCGAAATCACATTATGCCGTAGTGGGATTGTATTTTTATCCGAATCGGGTTGTGGATATAGCTCGCCGGATTCGCCCTTCGGCACGGGGGGAATTGGAAATTACCAGTGTTAATCAGGGATTTTTGCGGGAAGATGCTTTAAAAGTACAGCTTTTTGGTCGGGGATTTGCCTGGTTGGATACCGGAACGCACGATTCCTTGTCGGAAGCTTCTACCTTTATTGAAGTAATCGAGAAGCGTCAGGGGCTGAAGGTGGCTTGTCTGGAGGAAATAGCCTACCGGAATGGCTGGATTGATGCGGAGGCATTGCGCCATTTGGCTCTTCCGATGCAGAAAAACCAATATGGGAAATATTTGCTTCGTTTGGTGGAAAAATAATTTTTTTCGCGAAAAACATAAAATTTTTATAGGAACGGAAAACATTTTATATTTTTATTTGTTTTATGGATAGAAAGCAATATTTTTGTGTTGCTTTTACAGTTGTATAATGAATGTTTAATTTAATGTGATAGATTATGAAAGTGAAAGCTTTACTTTTAGCATTGCTGTCGGGTGTAGTACTTACAGCTACAGCACAAGAGTACCAACCTCAGGTAGGTTTTAGTACAGAGAAGGGGTACAAGACGAATTTTAAGAAGAATAAGGCAAAAGACAATTGGTTTATTTCTATAGCTGGTGGTGTAAGTACCTTATTCGGTGATCAGAACAGCGAAGCGGATTTCAAGAACCGTTTGAATTTTGCTCCGCAATTCTCTTTCGGTAAGTGGTTCAATCCTTATTTGGGATTCCGCGTTCAGGCCAACGGTGGTGTTTTGCATGGATTCTTTGTAGAAGATAACGCTACATTGATGCAGCACAATAAATACTTCGCAGGCCATGTAGACTTCTTGTGGGATGTTACAAACTTCTGGGGTGTTTATAATGAAAAACGTGTATTCCGTTTGATTCCGTGGGTAGGTCTTGGTTATGCACAACGTTTCAAAACAACCGACTCTCGTGAATTTGCAAGAACTGAATCTCCTACGGTGAACTTCGGTATCTTGACAGCTTTCCGTTTGAGCAAGCGTGTTGATTTGAATCTGGAAGTTCAAGGTTCTTTGTTGAATGAACAATTTAACCGCGTTGCAATGGATCACCTGACTGATGGTATCGGCCAATTGACCGCAGGTTTGACATTCAAATTGGGAAAGACGGATTTCGAAGTATTGGAACCGATGGACTATGATTTGTTGAACGATTTGAACGATCAAATCAATGCATTGCGTGCTGAAAACGAAGAGTTGAGCAAACGCCCGGTATCTTGTCCGGAATGCAAGGAAACGGTAACGGAAGTTGTGAACAATGTCGTAGACAATGTAGTGTTCTTCCGTTTGAACAGTGCTAAGATTGACAAGAACCAGCACATCAATATTTACAATACCGCTGAGTATATCAAGGCTCATAACACACCGATTAAGGTTATCGGTTATGCAGATAAGAAGACAGGTAAGGCTGATTACAATATGCAGTTGTCTGAAAAACGTGCTAAGGCTGTAGCTAAAGAATTGATGGATAAGTATGGTATTTCTTCTGACCAGATTACCGTAGAATGGAAGGGTTGTGAAGAACAGCCGTATAGCGAAAATAGCTGGAACCGCGTTGTTATTATGCGTGCGGATGATAAGTAATAGGAATTGAAGAATAAAGAGAAGAGAGGTGCATAATTTTGTGCGCCTCTCTTTTTTATACGTGAAAAATTCCTTACATTTGTGTTAAATCTAAGAACAAGGAAATGGAATTTGATAAAAGGCATGGCTATATACTCCAATGGTTGATTGGAATTGGGGATTTGGTAGTTTTGAATCTGATGTTTTTGCTTGTATATGTTTTGTTAGATTCAATGTATACGCGGGCAATAGCGAATAATTTGAGAGAGGTTTTGCTTTTACTGAACTTTTGTTATTTCTTCTCTCTCTATTTTATCCCCATACAGTTGCACCGTTCGATAGTGTATTTGGACAAAGTGGTGCAACGTGCTTTCTGTATCATTACGTTATTGATTTTCCTATTTGCTACGTGCTTGATTTTTCTGAATGTAGGAGATGTGCTGGCGACCTTTTTGTTGGTTTATTATGTCTCGACGATAGTTGTGTTTTCCTGTTGGCGTGTCTTGGTGAGATTAATGCTGAAATTCTATCGCCGGAAAGGATATAACTTTAAGAAAGTGGTAATTGTGGGAGCCGGAAAGAATGGTATGGAACTTTATAAAGTGATGAAAGATGATATATCTTCCGGGTTTAATATATTGGGATTCTTCGATGATAACCTTGCCTTGAAGGAGATTCTTCCGAACTATTTGGGAACGACCGATAAGGTAGAGCAATTTGCCCTGAATAAAGATATTGATGAGATTTATTGTACGTTGCCGGGAACTAATGACGAGAAAATTCTTCGTTTGCTGAATTTTGCCGAGAAGCACATGATACGTTTTTATATTGTTCCTGAGTTTTATCGGAATGTGAAGAAGAGCATGGTGATGGAGATATTGGAGTCTGTTCCTTTATTGACCGTTCGTCGTGAGCCATTACAGGCATTTTATAACCGCGCATTGAAGCGTACTTTCGATATTGTTTTCTCGCTTAGTGTTTTGTGTACGATATTTCCTATATTATATATAGTAGTAGGCTTTTTAATCAAACGGAGTTCACCGGGACCGATATTCTTTAAGCAAAAAAGGACTGGATTGTATGGATATGAGTTTGAATGTTATAAGTTCCGTACAATGCGAGTAAACGCACAGGCTGATACCTTACAGGCCGTAAAAGATGACCCCAGGAAAACGAAAATAGGCGATTTCCTTCGTCGGACTAACTTGGATGAATTTCCGCAATTTATTAATGTGTTGAAAGGAGATATGTCGGTCGTAGGACCGCGTCCGCATATGTTGAAGCATACGGAGCAGTATTCTGCTTTAATTGATAAGTATATGGTACGCCATTTGGTGAAACCTGGAGTTACGGGGTGGGCACAGGTTACCGGTTATCGTGGAGAAACCAAAACTTTGGAGCAGATGGAAGGTCGTGTCAAAAGAGATGTGTGGTATATAGAAAATTGGTCTTTCTTCTTGGATCTGAAGATAATAGTCGTGACTTTATTGAATATGTTTAAAGGAGAAAAGAACGCATATTGAGAAAAAGATGCACAGTTTTTCGGTTTATGTGTAATCGGATATGTATAAATATCGTATCTTTGCGCCCATGGGAAGAATTATAGCGATAGATTATGGCAGAAAGCGTACGGGTATAGCCGTGACGGATACTTTGCAAATGATTGCAAATGGTCTGGCTACCATCCCAAGTGGAGAGGTCGTTAAGTTCTTGAGCGACTATGTTGCGAAAGAACCTGTAGACTTGTTTGTGGTTGGCGAGCCTAAACAGATGAATAATGAACCTTCTGAAAATATGCGCTACGTCGAAGCTTTTGTCAAACATTTGAAACGTGTGCTTCCGGATATACCAGTGGCATATTATGATGAACGTTTTACATCGGTGATGGCTCATCAGGCTATGTTGGATGGTGGATTAAAAAAGAAGAGGCGTCAAGAAAAAGGACTGGTTGACGAAATCAGTGCTGTTATAATTCTTCAAGCTTATTTGGAAAGTAAAAAATATCAATTATAAAATATATGATTTTACCTGTATATTTATATGGTCAGCCAGTTTTGCGAAAAGAGGCTGAATTAGTTCCTCAAGATTATCCTGACTTAAAACAATTGATTAAAGACATGTATGAGACAATGTATCATGCGGACGGTGTCGGTTTGGCTGGTCCGCAGGTGGGTTTGTCTTTGCAGGTATTGGTGATTGACGCGGATGTCTTGAAGGATGATTTCCCTGAGTGTAAGGGTTTCAAACGTGCAATGATTAATCCTGTTTTCTTGGAAAAGGGTGAAGAAACCATTTCCATGGAAGAGGGATGTCTGAGCCTTCCGGGTATTCATGAAAAAGTAGCCCGTTCGGTGAAGATTAAGATTAAGTATAGAGACGAAGATTGGCAGGAGCACGAAGAAGAGCTTTCTGGATTTGCAGCCCGTGTTGTGCAGCATGAATGTGAGCACCTGACCGGCCATGTCTTTATAGACAATATATCTGCCATTCGGCGTCAGTTGAATAAAAGTAAGTTGAACAGTATTATTAAAGGTACGGCACGTTGCTCTTATCGGGCAAAAGCTGTAGGTAAATAATAAATTAAAAAGTTATGACAGATTTAAGTAAAAACATTCTGGCTCTTCGAGAGAAGAAAGCCGTAGTGGAAAAAGGCGGTGGCGAGGCTGCTATTGAAAAGCAAATCGCTATGGGAAAAATGACAGCCCGTGACCGTATTCTGTCTATTTTGGACAAGAATTCTTTTCACGAGTATGATTTGTTTGTAAAACATGATGGCCGTGATTTCGGTATGGATAAGAAAGACCTTCCGGGTGACGGCGTAGTAACAGGAACAGGTACGATCTTTGGTGCTCCGGTTTGCATTTATGCACAGGATTTTACCGTTGCCGGAGGTTCATTAGGATTGCAACATGCTCGTAAGATAACAAAGATTATGGATCATGCCCTGAAGATGAAATGCCCGATTATCGGTATCAACGATTCGGGTGGTGCTCGTATTCAAGAGGGTGTGGGCGCATTGGCCGGATATGGTGAAATCTTCTATCGTAATACGATAGCTTCTGGTGTTATTCCTCAGATTTCATTGATTTTAGGTCCTTGTGCCGGTGGTGCTGTTTATTCTCCGGCATTGACAGATTTTGTATTTGTTGTAGAGAATATTTCAAAAATGTTTATTACAGGACCGAATGTAATCAAGACGGTTTTGGGCGAGGATATTTCTATGGAAGATTTGGGTGGTGCGCGTGTTCATGCGGAAATCACCGGTAATGCTCATTTTTATGCCAAGAGCGAACAGGAATGTTTCGACCAGGTAAAGCGTTTGATTAGCTTTATTCCATGGAACAACGAGAAACGTGCTAAGGTTTTCGAGCCTAAAGAGCCTTCGGCTATGCTGAATATCGAAGAGGTAGTTCCATCAGACCCGAAACAGCCGTATGATGTTCGGGATGTAATTAAGTGTATCGTGGATGATTCTGACTTCTTGGAAGTACAGCAGATGTGGGCTGCTAATATCGTAATCGGTTTCGGGCGTATGGCTGGAGAGACGGTTGGTTTCGTAGCTAACCAGCCGATGGTTCTGGCAGGTGTGCTGGATTGTGATAGTGCTGATAAAGCGGCACGCTTTATTCGTTATTGTGATTCATTTAACATTCCAATCATTACTTTAGAGGATATGCCTGGATATCTGCCGGGTGTATACCAGGAACATGCCGGAGTAATCCGTCATGGCGCGAAGGTGCTGTATGCTTATTCGGAGGCTACCGTTCCGAAGATTACAGTTATTTTGCGTAAGGCATATGGTGGTGGTTATATAGCTATGAACTCTCGTCACTTAGGTGCTGACTTCGTATTTGCATGGCCAAGTGCAGAGATTGCTGTGATGGGACCGGAAGGCGCGGCTAATATCATCTTCCGTAAGGAGATTATGGCGGCTGAAGACCAAGAGGCTATGCGTCAGGAAAAAGTGAAAGAATATACCGAGAAATTCGCCAATCCTTATGTTGCCGCTTCACGTGGATTTATCGATTCGGTTATCGAGCCGAAAGAAACCCGTTCGTTGTTGTTGCATGCGTTGAAGTTCTCAGAATCAAAAGAGGAATACCGTCCAGCCAAGAAACACGGTTTGCCTCCGTTCTAATTGCATCATGATATGGAAAAAGAACAGCAAGAATTAGTTGATTTTATTGTTACTGCGCGTAAATATAAAACTACACTGACCGAGAAATTCAAAAATCGTCCGGTATGGCATAAACCTTATGTTGGAGATGTGATTTCTCATTTGCCGGGAACAATCGTTGAATTGGAAGTGAAGGTTGGTGATGAGGTAGAAGCAGGTCAGTTGTTGTTGATTCATCAAGCAATGAAAATGCTGAATCGTGTGGTGGCTCCGATTTCAGGTGTGGTATCTGAAGTGAATGTTCAAATTGGTGAACAGATACCGAAGGATCATTTGATGGTGCGTATCGACCCGAAATAAATTTTTACTGAAAATTTTGGTACTGTCTCTATAAAGCATCGGGAAGGGTTTCTTTGAAATTCCTTTCCGGTGCTTTTGAGTATTCTTAAAAGAAAAAAAGGTCAGTTTTGGAAAGTATTCTGTCAAAAAAGCAAAGAAATTGCTTCAATATATTCTTAGCTTTGTACATCGTTTAAATTTCGAATAATATGAAAAAACACGGACTGATTCTTTTATGTTGGATGATTGCCTGCTCAATAGGTGCGTCTTCCTTGAAAGTGGTAAACTTGACCTGTGAATATATGCAGAAACCTTTGGGGATAGATGTAAGGAATCCTTTGCTTAGTTGGCAATTGCAATCGGATGAGCGTGGCGTTTTTCAATCGGCTTATGAGATTTGGGTCGCCACTGATTCTTTGCAATTGGAAACAGGAAAAGGGTTGGTTTGGAAAAGCGGAAAGGTTAAGTCGACCGAGAATGTTAACCTTGCTTATGCCGGTAAAGGGCTTCGTCCTTTTACCCGTTATTATTGGAAAGTGAGGGCTTATGATAGGGCAGGAGATGTCTCGGCATGGAGCGAAACGGCTTGGTGGGAAACCGCCATGCTGGCGGACAATGATTGGAAAGCCGAATGGATATCTGATGGTAGTAAGGCTCCAGAGAAGGAGGTTGATTTTTACAAGGATAATCCGGCTCCGATGTTCCGCAAGGTATTCCATGTTAAAGATGATGTAGCGTGCGCACGTTTATATATTGCCGGTATTGGCTATTATGAAGCGAGCCTGAACGGAGAGAAAGTAGGAGACCATTGGTTAGATCCGGGGTGGACCAACTATGCGAAAGAGATTTTATATAGTACTTATGATGTAACCTCTTGCTTGAAAAAGGGTACGAACTGCATGGGGGTGATTTTGGGAAACGGGTTTTATAATCCGATACCGATGCCTATATTCCGGAACCTGAGGAAATACCTGACTATCGGCCAACCTTGTCTAAGAGCGCAATTGCGTATCGTTTATAAGAATGGAAAGGTTGAGACATTAGGGTCGGATGCAGATTGGACATGTTCCAAAAGCCCGATTCTCCGGAATAATGTCTATTTGGGCGAACATTATGATGCGCGAGAGGAAAAAAACGGATGGAATACTTCTCTTTTTCAAGAAAAGGAGGGCGAATGGAAAAAGGCAATTCGGGTAGAGACTCCTCCGGTGGGAAGGCTGACTCCTCAGATGCAACCTCCGGTTCGGATCCGGGAGGTTATCCGGCCAAAGCGAATGACGGAAACGCGCCCCGGAGAGTTTGTCTTTGATATGGGACAGAATTTTGCCGGTGTTGTACGTATCAAGGTAAAGGGTGAGAAAGGTACACAAATCAAAATTCGTTATGGAGAGGATGTGTATTCGGATGGAAGCCTGAATGTGATGACCTCTGTGGCCGGACAACACAAAACAATCTGGAATGCCGATTGGAAGGCACCCGGTGCTCCTCAGACCGCTTGGCAAGAGGATTCTTATATCCTGAAAGGAGAAGGGGAAGAAATATGGAATCCTCGTTTTACTTTCCATGGTTTTCGCTATGTCGAGATAACCGGATGGCCAGGGCGTCCGGAATTGGAGGATATTGAAGGTATTCGTTTGAGTGCGGACTTACGACCTGACGGAAGTTTTGAATGTTCGGATCCGATGTTGAACCGATTGCATCAAGTATTGGATTATACTTTCCTTAGCAATGTGTTTAGTGTAGAATCCGATTGTCCGGCTCGTGAGAAGTTCGGATATGGAGGGGATATCGTTGGCGTTTCGAGGACTTTTTGTTACTTCTATAATATGCACAACTTTTATCAGAAAGCGATACGTGATTTTGCCAATGACCAGCGTCCGTCCGGAGGATTCCCGGAAACGGCTCCTTATAACGGCATAGCCGATCAAGGACTGGGTGAGGGAAGCGGACCGATAGGCTGGCAATTGGCATTCGCCTTTTTGCAAAAGCAATTGTATACTTATTATGGTGATACTCGGATAGTCCGTCAATTTTATCCGGCGTTGAAAAAACAAGTAGATTTCTTGTACTCCCAATCAAAGGATTATCTGATAGACCGGTGCATTAATGACCATGAGAGCTTGGATGTCCGTATTCCGGCGTTATTTGCTACGGCCCATTTCTATCATCATGCTATTTTGATTACGGAGTTTGCTCATTTGTTGAATAGGTCTGATGATGAGAAACTATATGCTGATTTAGCTCTTCATATCAAGGAGGCATTTATCCGGAATTTTGTATCTGCCGATGGTCAAATCGGGAATGGAACTCCCGCTGAGCAGGCCTTTGGTTTGTATTATGGCTTGGTGCCGGACGATAAGAAAAATGCGGTAGGAGATAAACTGATAACTTCGATTGCCGAACGGGATTATCACGTGACATCTGGCATATTTGGCGTACCGGTGGTACTTACGGTTTTGGATGAAATGGGGCGAGATGACATCGCTTGGCGGATGGTGACCCAAAAGGATTTCCCGGGGTGGGGACACATGCTGACCTCCGGAGCTACTACTTTGTGGGAAACCTGGAAGTATTCGGATAATGTCTATTCGCATAATCATCCGATGTTCGGAAGCGTTGGTGAATGGTTATACCAATCGTTGGGCGGAATACAGGCTACGGCTCCGGGCTTTAAGGAATTTCGGGTTAAACCATTTTTTGTAAAGAATTTACAATGGATGAATTGTCGGTATCAATCGGTTTATGGTGAAATCAGAAGTGAATGGAAGATGGACAATGGATGCTATATTCTTCAGGTAATGGTTCCGGTTAATACACAAGCGAAAGTATATCTCCCGGCTCAAGCCGAGCAGATAACAGAAGGTAACATATCTCTTCGTGAGGTAAAAAATATCCGTGTTGTTGAAGAGAAGTCAAATTCGACTTGTGTAGAAGTGCCATCAGGGGTGTATTCATTCAAGATTCCCATTTATAATTGAAAAAATTCATGCCTATCTTTGTCGGAAAAGGTAGGCATGAACGGATGAAAAGATAGGCATCTTTTGAAGGAAAGATAGGCATGAAATCTGTATGAAAATCCTAAATAATCATTTAATGAGGCTTGACTACTTAAAGATATTAAAAACGCGATAAAGAGGAACACGGAGTAAGGATATAATCCGTATCTTTGCATTTTGTATTTAGAATAGTTAGTTAAATAAACAATATTTTTTATGCAAAAAGACAGAACTGCGACTTTGATACTGGATGACGGGACGGTATTTCAGGGCTTTTCTTTCGGATTTGAGAAGCCTATCGCCGGAGAAGTTGTATTTAACACGGCAATGACCGGTTATCCGGAAAGTTTGACAGACCCTTCCTATGCAGGACAATTGATGGTGTTGACTTATCCTTTGGTTGGTAATTACGGTGTTCCTCCTCGTGTATTCGGTCCGAACGGACTTTCAACTTTCATGGAAAGCGAGCATATTCATGCCAGCGCGATTATCGTGAGTGATTATAGTCGTGAATATAGTCATTGGAATGCAGAATGCAGTTTGGGGGATTGGTTGAAACAAGAGGAAATTCCCGGCATTTATGGTATTGACACGCGGGCTATGACGAAGAAACTTCGCGAACATGGCGTGATGATGGGGCGCATCGTTTTTTATGAAGAATTAAGAATGAAGAATGAAGAGTTTCCGAAATATGGAGATATTAATTATGTAGATAAGGTTTCGTGCAAGGAGATAATTGTCTATACGCCTGATGGCAAGGCGGAAACCTATCCGGCTGATTCTTCATTCCTCATTTCTCATTCTTCATTTAAGAAAGTAGTATTGGTAGATTGCGGGGTAAAAACAAATATTATCCGTTGTTTGTTGAAACGAGGTGTGGAGGTTATTCGGGTTCCTTGGGATTATGATTTCAATCCGTTGGAATATGATGGGTTGTTTATCTCGAATGGTCCGGGCGATCCGGATACGTGTGAAGCCGCAGTGCTGAATATCCGTAAGGCGTTGATTGATAATCGCCCGATATGTGGTATTTGTATGGGAAATCAATTGCTTGCCAAGGCGGGAGGCGCGAGTATCTATAAGTTGAAGTATGGACACCGGAGCCATAACCAGCCGGTGCGTATGGTGGGGACAAATCAGTGCTTCATCACTTCGCAAAATCATGGATATGCGGTAGATAGCTCAACCCTGGGCGCGGATTGGGAGCCTCTTTTCATCAATATGAATGATGGATCGAACGAAGGGATCCGCCATAAGACGAAGCCTTTCTTTTCATCGCAATTCCATCCGGAGGCTTGTGGAGGACCCACCGATACCGAGGCGTTGATATTCGATAAGTTTATCGGCATGTTATAACTATAAACCGTATAAAGAAAATATACAAATGAACGAAGATATAAAGAAAGTCCTGATATTGGGTTCAGGCGCATTGAAGATTGGCGAGGCGGGTGAGTTCGATTATTCCGGTTCGCAAGCGTTGAAGGCCATTAAGGAAGAGGGCATCGAGACGGTATTGATTAATCCGAATATCGCAACGGTGCAGACCTCGGAGGGGGTGGCTGATACGGTATATTTCCTGCCGGTTACACCCTTCTTTGTGGAAAAGGTCATCGAAAAGGAGCGTCCGGACGGCATCTTGTTAGCATTCGGAGGACAAACGGCATTGAATTGCGGTGTGGCGCTATATCAGAGCGGCGTGTTGGAAAAGTATCATGTGCGGGTATTGGGTACGCCGGTACAGGCCATTATGGATACGGAGGACCGCGAGTTGTTCGTCAAGAAGCTGGATGAGATTCAGGTTTATACTCCTTCTGCCGGTTATTCCCAGTATTCTGTCTATACTAGTATGGATGGACGGGATTTTGAGAAGTTAGCCGAAAAGTCTGACAAAGAAAACTGCCCTGCTAAGGGGGAATCTTATCAAGCAAATAAAAAAGAAGCACGAATCGTACGTGTCTATGTGGAATATCAGTCTGAATCCTCCAAAGCACTGATCAACGAGATCCGTGTGCTTGGAACTCCAAGTGGTACAGCTGTTCAGGAGACTCCTGCAGTACAGGTTGAAGATTTTAAAAACTCTGCATACAACGTAACTGTTACCGATCAGGATACGATCAATGAAGTAAAGGGAATTATTGAAAGAAGAATCGGTGCAGCTTATAAAGACTGGTTTACATTTGAACTTGCAGATGCTGCAAATGGATATGACTATTATGACCTTTCCCAGAGCAACGGAAAGATCCATATCACGGGAAATAACGGTGTATCTCTTGCAACCGGTCTGAATTATTACCTGAAATATTACTGTAACGTCAATATTTCCCAGGTCGGAGATCAGGTCACCATGCCGAAAAGCATTATTCCGGTTGAAGAAACGGTACATAAAGAAACCAAATTCCCGGTTCGTTATTCTTATAACTACTGTACCCTCTCCTACTCTATGGCTTTCTGGGGCGAAGAGGAATGGAGAAATGAGTTAGACTGGCTTGCACTGAATGGTGTAAATGTAGTTCTTGATGCCACAGCTCAGGAAGAAGTCTGGAGACGTTTCCTTACAGAACTTGGTTATACTCATCAGGAAGCCAAAGATTTCATTGCCGGACCTGCCTACTATGCATGGGCCTATATGGCAAATCTTTCCGGTTATGGCGGCCCGGTTCATGATACCTGGTTCACTGAGAGAACGGAGCTCGCAAGAAAAAATCAGCTTATCATGAGAAAGCTCGGCATGCAGCCTGTCCTTCAGGGATATAGCGGAATGGTGCCGGTAGATATTACTTCCAAAGATCCTTCGGCAGAAGTGATCAAGCAGGGAACCTGGTGTTCTTTCCAGCGGCCAAGTATGCTGAGGACAGACAGTGAGTCTTTCACAAAATATGCAGCACTCTTCTATAAAGTACAGAAAGAAGTTTATGGAGATTCCGCTCATTATTATGCAACAGACGCGTTCCATGAAGGTGGATATACCGGTGGTATGGATTCCGCTGTTATTTCGCAGAAAGTC
>URGO01000058.1 GCA_900547435.1 uncultured Parabacteroides sp. | reverse complement strand
ACCGTGACTATTATTTGGAACGTCGTTATCCGGCATTCGGTAACCTGGTTCCGCGTGACGTGGCTTCACGTGCCGCTAAGGAACGTTGCGACGCAGGTTATGGCGTAAATAACACGGGTCGTGCCGTATTCCTCGATTTCTCTGAAGCTATCGGTCGTCTGGGTAAAGAAGTGGTTAAGCAGAAATATGGAAACTTGTTCGATATGTACGAAGAAATCACGGACGATAATCCATACGAAACTCCGATGATGATTTACCCGGCATTGCACTACTCGATGGGTGGTCTGTGGGTTGACTATGAATTGCAGACTTCTATCCCGGGCTTGTTCGCAATTGGTGAGGCTAACTTCTCCGACCACGGAGCTAACCGTCTGGGTGCTTCTGCGTTGATGCAAGGTTTGGCTGATGGTTACTTCGTATTGCCTTATACCATCCAGAACTATTTGTCTGACCAGATTCAGGTTCCGCGCTTCAGTACAGACCTGCCGGAATTCGAAGCAGCTGAGAAGGCAATCAAGGATCGTATCAACAAGCTGATGAGCATCAAGGGTAAAGAAACCGTCGACTCAATCCACAAGCGTCTGGGACACATCATGTGGGAACACATCGGTATGGCTCGTGACGAAAAAGGCTTGAAAGAGGCTATCCAGATGTTGAAGGACTTGAAGAAAGAATTCTGGAGCAATGTCTTCATTCCGGGTTCGGGCGACGACCAGAACACTGAGCTTGAAAAGGCTTTGCGTGTGGCTGACTTCCTCGAAATTGGTGAGTTGATGGCACGCGATGCATTGAATCGTGCAGAGTCTTGTGGTGGACATTTCCGTACGGAGCATCAGACAGAAGAGGGCGAAGCACTTCGTCATGATGACAAGTTCATGTATGTAGCTTGCTGGGAATACCAAGGCGAAGACAAAGATCCGGTTATGTTGAAGGAAGATTTGAACTATCAGTTCGTAACTCCGCAAACGCGTAACTATAAGAAGTAAGTTTAACAAGTTGACGAGTTGACAAGTTAACAAGTTGACAAGGCTTTTCAGATTTGTATGCGTAATCATAAGGCACTTATCGTTTGGCAAAAAGGTATAAAGATGGTAAAGCTTTTGTATGAAATTACGCGTACATTTCCTCAATATGAAATGTATGGGGTTACTGCTCAGATGCGAAGAGCTGCCATCTCGATACCATCCAATATCGCAGAGGGATTTGCTCGGGATTCGAATAAAGAGCTGATGCATTTTCTGTATGTTTCATTGGGGTCAGCCTCAGAATTGGAAACGCAATTAATTATTTGTCGGGAGATTGGTTATTTGCAAGAAGAACGATATGAAGAATTAATGCGTATGAACAATGAGGTCATTCGGATGATTTCAGCTTTGATTAATAAAAGACGTGAAATGACATTATAAGCCTTGTTTACTTATGCCTTGTTTACTTGTCCCCTAAAATAAAAAGTATGGATAAAGATATAAAGGTGACGCTAAAGGTTTGGCGTCAGAGAGGTCCGAAAGAAAAAGGACAATTTGAGACTTACCCGATGGAAATCCACCAGAGCGTTTCTTTCCTGGAAATGTTGGATATCTTGAACGAACGCTTGGTGAAAGAAGGTAAAGAGCCGATCGTATTTGATCACGATTGCCGCGAGGGTATCTGCGGTATGTGCTCCTTGTATGTGAATGGCCATCCGCACGGACCGGCTACGGGCGCAACTACGTGCCAGCTCTATATGCGTCGTTTCCACGATGGCGAGACAATCTCTATCGAGCCGTGGCGTTCAGCCGGCTTCCCGGTGATTCGCGACCTGATGGTAGACCGTTCGGCTTACGATAAGATCATGCAGGCGGGTGGTTTCGTGTCGGTAAATACCGGTGGTGTGCCTGATGCTAATGCAATTCCTATTCCGAAGAAAGATGCGGACTTGGCTATGGATGCAGCCGCTTGTATCGGTTGTGGTGCTTGTGCAGCCGCTTGTAAGAATGGTTCGGCTATGTTGTTCGTTTCCGCTAAGGTCAGCCAGTTGGCTCTGCTCCCGCAAGGCCGTGTTGAGGCTGCACGCCGTGCTAAGGCTATGGTGGCTAAGATGGACGAACTGGGCTTCGGTAACTGTACGAATACCCGTGCCTGCGAAATGGAGTGCCCGAAGAATATTTCGGTTAGCAACATTGCCCGCCTGAATCGTGAGTTCTTGAAAGCTAAGCTGAAAGACTAATCACATAAGATTCCTGAATAGAAAGAGTCTTGCCCGGATGGGCAGGCTCTTTTTCATTACAAATAAAATATATCTGATAAAGTTATGAAGAGAGTATGTGGCTATATATTATTGCTTTTTTTATGTATAAGCTGCTCTAAAGGAGTAAAGTATGTTTCTATGCCGCTAACTATCCATGAAACATTTCCTATTTATTTTGAAAAACTCGATTGTGATACCTTGTTGTTGCAAGATGACCTGACGCATAATTTTGAGGTCTTATTGTTGAACTCCCAAGAAGATGTGCAAACATACGTGGAAAAACGCTTTTTGGATGCTTATCCTGATTTGCTTAATGTGGATTTTAGTAAATATTCTTTGATTGTATGGACTGATTTTGTCTTTTATGATATTCGCAATAGAGATATTTTCGTTTATTGGGATAACACGTATGGTTGTTATCGTTTTTTTGTGAATTATAAAGTAGGGGAACTTTGTGACGATGACCCTTATATAGAACGAATAGCGATTGTTGTCGATAAGATGGAAAGCGGAACAAAGATAGAAAAGGGATATGGCATTTCAGCTCCTTAATTGGATTGAAAAGACGTCCGAATATTATAATTTTTCGTACATTTGCACCTATAAGGAATATTGGTTTATGAGTTTATCTATAAAAAGCAAAAAATGAAAAAATGTATCTTAAGAACATGGATAGCAGGGATACTCATAACGTCTGCAACTTGCAATCCGGTTTGGGCTGGTGATATTACAAAGTATGTGAATCCATTGTTTGGTACTACTACATTATGGGATAAAAAGGATTTGGGCTATGAGATGAGCGAAAATCCTATTTACCGTACTGTATTGACCGAGGAAGGTCGCCGTCCGGCACAAGGAAAGACAAGGGCTTGGGGTGGAGAAACTTATCCCGGGGCCGCGATGCCTCATGGTATGGTACAGGCCACGCCTGTGACCTGTTGGGGTTCTGGTACAGGGTATCAATATGAGGACCCGACTATTTACGGGTTCTTCCATACAAGTCATGGCCATTGGGGACAAGGACATTTCCCTACACTCCCTGTTTCGGGCGATTTTGATCCCGATGATTATGCTTCGTCTTATAATCATAAAAACGAAGTAGCTCAAGCGGGTTATTATAAAGTCTATCTTAATCGCTATAAGGTAACTTCAGAGTTAACTGTAAGCTTCCGAAGTGTATACCATCGTCATACATTTAAAAGTGGCAAGAATAAGCATATTATGATGAATCTTTCTCGGACCAATAGCGTACGCCCGGGTAATGCGCGTTGGACTTTTGAGCAGGTAGATGATAAGACATTTATGGGTTCGCAGAATGGCATGTATTTCTATGCTGTTGCCAATCAGGAGATAACCGGTACTCGTACGGTCAAAAATGCACGCGAACAATTTACGTTGATTGATTTTGCCGATGGTGGGAACGTCATAGAGTTGCAGATAGGATTCTCTTATACAAGTACAGAGAAAGCAAAACTTAATTTAGAGAAAGAAATTTTGGGCAAAACTTTTGACCAGACAAGGACTTTAGCCGATCAGACATGGGAGGAAGCTCTTTCCAAAGTAAAGGTTACGGGTGGCACGGAATTACAAAAGAGTCTGTTTTATAGCGGTCTGTATCGTGTTATGCAGAATCCCAATTTACGAAGCGATGTGGATGTAGAAAAGCATGCTACGGTCTATTCGAGCAATAATTATTGGGATACCTATGCTAACAAATTGGTGATTCTCCAGATGTTGGAGCCGGATTTGGTGGCGAATATCATCCGTAGTGATATCCAGAGAGCCGATAAATCGGGCTTCTTGGGAAGTGGTTTCCATGGAGATTTTTGTCCCGCATTCCTAACAGGCAGCTATTTGCGAGGCATTCGCGATTTTGATATCTATAAAGCTTACCAGTATTCGTTGAACAACGCTACACGATCGTGGATTAATGGCAGACGTGGTGGACGAAAATATGGTGAAGAGTATCGTAAGCAGGGATGGATTGCCGAGAATCGAGTTGCTAACCCAACAGTAAAGACAGAAGAAGATGAAGCTAAGGCATCTGTGCAGAAGACAACAGAGTATTCTTACAGCGACTATGCCGTAGCATTGTTGGCAAAAGAGTTGGGCGACATGGAGAATTATGAGTTACTGATGGGGCGTTCTAAGAATTACCGCAATCTTTTTGACAAGAGTAGCGGATTCCTTCGCGCTCGATGGGCAGATGGTTCATGGGTGACTCCATACGATCCGGGTATTCCTTATTATGTGTATATGTACCGTGAGTCAAATGGTTGGATGTCAACATTCTTTGCTCCGCATGATCCTAACGGGCTAATATCTCTATATCCAAATAAAGAGGCTTTTGAAGCTAAACTGGATCAGTTGTTTAGTACCCCTTTTGCCGGCTATGAGGCTGATAATATGACAGGGTGGTTTGGGCAGTACTGCGTAGGTAATCAGCCATCGCAAGGTATATCCTATTATTATTATTTTGTAGGCAAACCAGAAAAGGCTCAAGAGAAAATAGATATCATCATGAATGATTATTATGCTATGGGCAAAGAGAAGTTGGCTTATGCTGGTATGGATGATGAAGGCAGCCTCTCTGCATGGTATGTGATGAATGCGATGGGATTGTATTCGTTTTCTCCGGCCGATGCGGAATATATCGTTACTGTTCCTATATTTGACAAGGTAGAGTTTACTATGGGGGATACCACCTTTACTATCATCAAGAAGGGAGTAGGTCGCAAGCTTTCAAGCATCAGCTATGATAGAAAATCTCTTGATGGTTACTTTATCAAACATGACGATTTGAGAAAAGGCAAGGAGTTGGTCATCACAACTTGTGAATAGAAAAGGATATGAAAAGCTTATTTCATAATTTTTCGTACATTTGCACCTATAAAAAATTATAAACTATAAAGAAAAACAAATGGATTTAAAAAGAAAGATTTGGAGTGTTTTGCTTCTCTGCTTCGCTTTAGGCCAAGTATATGCCGATGAAGGTATGTGGGTGCTGAAAGAATTGAACAAGCAAAACCTGGCTCGTATGAAAGAATTGGGCTTTACGCCAAGTTACGAGCAGTTGTACAGCGAGACTGATCCGTGTGTGGCGAATGCGGTCGTTATCTTTGGTGGAGGATGTACCGGTATCACGGTATCAGAAGAGGGATTGATTTTCACGAACCACCATTGTGGGTATGGCTCAATACAGCAGTTGAGTAGCGTAGAGCATGATTACCTGAAGAACGGTTTTGTCTCACAGAGCATGGATGAGGAACTACCGGTCCCGGGACTGACAGTTCGTTATTTGCGGGAGACTTTAGATGTGACTGACCGTATCCGTAAGGAGATTGATGGCATTGAGGATGAATATAAACGGGTGATGGCGGCAGACTCCATTGCTACGGTGTTATGTGATTCAATTGGAACAAGCGAATTTAAGGCTGCGGATGTAGTGCCTTTCTATTCGAATAACAAATATTATCTGGTGGTATATAATGTATTCCGTGATGTGCGTATGGTGTTCGCTCCGCCTTCGTCACTGGGTAAGTTCGGTGGGGATACCGATAACTGGATGTGGCCGCGCCATACAGATGATTTCTCCGTGTTCCGGGTGTATGCGGATGCCAACAATGAGCCGGCTGAGTATAGCAAAGACAATAAGCCTTATAAACCGAAGTATGTTGCTGAGGTTTCCTTGCAGGGCTATCAGGATAAGGATTACGCGATGACTATCGGCTTCCCCGGAAGCACCAGCCGTTATTTGTGTTCGTGGGGTGTTCAGCAGCGTATTGAGAGTGAGAATATTCCGCGTATAGAAGTGCGTGGCATCAAGCAGGAGATTTGGAAGAAAGCCATGTCGGCCAGTGATGCGGTACGTATTAAATATGCTTCTAAGTATGCCGGAAGCTCGAACTATTGGAAGAATTCTATCGGAATGAATAAAGGTCTGGCTAAGCTGGATGTTATTGCTCGTAAGCAAGCTTTGGAGAAAGAATTTGCTGCTTGGGTGGCACAAGACGCGGACCGTAAAGCCAAATATGGCGATGTGCTGAATTTGCTGGAAGAGGGCTACACATCATCGAATGAGGCTTATCGTGCTTTGGTTTATCTGTCGGAATCGTTGGAAAGAGGTACGGAGATTGTCCGTCTGGCACGTATGGTGAACAGTTTCGATCCGGAAGGCTCTACTGAGGAGGAAAAGAAGATATTTTTGGAGGATCATATCCAGACCTTTTTCAAAGATTATGAACCTGCGCTCGACCAGGAAGTGCTGGCGGCTATGATGAAGATTGCCAACGAACGTATTCCCGCACAGTTCTTACCGGATGTGTTTGCGAAAATCAATAAGAAGTATAAGGGTGATTATACAAAATATGCGGCTGACGTGTTCAAGAAGACAAAATTGTTATCGTATGACAAGATTGTGGAACTGATTTCCAATCCGAAAAAGAATGCGAAGCTGAAGAAGGATCCGGCATTCGAACTGAGTCTTTCTTCGCTGGTCGCTATGATTAACTTGGAGCAGCAACTGAACGACTCGTCGGACAAAATTGCTAAAGGGGAACGTCTTTTCTTAGCCGGATTGATGGAGATGCAGCCGGAAAAGACTTTCTATTCGGATGCAAACTTCACTATGCGTATGAGCTATGGTTCGATTGGAGGGTATCGTCCTTACGATGCGGCATGGTATAATTATTATACAACTGATGAGGGGATTTTGGAGAAGCAGGACCCGACCAGCGATGAGTTTTGGGTGCAGGAAGAAATTCTTGACTTGGTACGGAGCCGGGATTTTGGTCCGTATGCCAACGCTGAGGGTGACCTTCAGCTTTGTTTCCTGACCAACAACGACATTACCGGAGGAAATTCTGGAAGTCCGATTTTTGACAAGAATGCACGTCTGATTGGTTTGGCATTTGACGGAAATTGGGAAGCTATGAGCGGAGATATCGCTTTCGAGCCGGAGCTTCAGCGTTGTATTGGTGTGGATATCCGCTATGTTCTTTTTATGATTGACAAGTGGGGAAAATGTCCACGATTAATCAATGAATTGAAATTGGTAAAATAAGTTGACGAGTAAATAAGAAGACAAGTTGACCAGTCCAAAAATAAAAAGTTATGAAACACTTTTTGAATATATGCTTTGGCTTGGCTCTATTGCTATCTTGCCCTTCTTTTTCCTGGGCTCAAGATTCCGGTAAGGCAATTCATTATAATGCTTTTTCGCATAATGATTATTGGCGGGAACATCCGCTGGCGGATGCGTTAAGCTTAGGCTTTAATTGTGTGGAGGCGGATTTGTGGAAAATAGGTGATGAACTATATGTTTCCCATGAGCAACCTAAGGCGGATGCCAGTATCTGTTTCCGTACGCTTTATCTGGAACCTTTAATCAAACGGATTCGGGAAAATGGAGGAAAGGTATATTCGGAAAGTCATCTACCTTTTTTCCTGATGGTAGACTTCAAGCAACAGGGCGAGGAAATTTATCGCTTGTTGAAAGAAATTACTAAACCTTATCGGGAATATTTTTGTCGGATGGAAGACGGAGAGTATAAGGAAGGCGCCATTTTGCTTTTTATCTCCGGGGACCGTCCGATGCGGACTTTGCCTGAAGAAGATACCCGCGTGGCTTTTTTAGACGGTAAGCTTTCGGAAGTAGGAAAGGGTATTCCAACTACTTTGATGCCGGTTGTGAGCGATAATTACATGGATTTCTTTACTTGGAAAGGCGATGGAGAGATGCCTGCGGACGAATTGGCACGAATGCGCGAATTGATTCAGGACGTTCATGCAGAAGGCAAGCTATTCCGTTGGTGGGGAGCTCCGGATACGGAGACCTTCAAGCACTTGTTTCTTCGTGAAGGTGTAGATTTGTTGGGAGCTGATAACTTGGAGGAGCTGGCACGGATATTGCAAGCCGGGAAATGACGGGCTTCCGGAATAAGTTACTAATATCAAAAACAGCGTCCTGAAAACATAGAAAGTTTTCGGGACGCTGTATGTTTATCTGCTTTTCAGCTATTATTTATTTACCTTCTCCGGCGGACACTGCGTACAGGGGTTGATTTCTGTGCCTTAGGAGCTTTCGTTTTTACGGTAGTTTCTTTCTTGGATTCGGCTTTAGCCTCTTTTTCTGCCCGTTTTTTGGCTTTCTTGGCCTCTTTTGAATCCACTATCTGCGTGGTTGTATCTGGTTTCATCCAAAGAGAATCTTCGAAAGATACCAATTGTTTCTCGATGCGTTCCTGTTCTTTTTTCAAGGAATCCGGAGTAGGGCAATAAGCCTGAAGGGGCTGGTTTAGCAAGTTTTGAGTCTTGATAATATCTCCTTCAAACATGCGGCGCCGGAAATAATCGTCAATCGTGAAAGTCATGACATTATTTAAATTAGATGTCATGATATAGGAAGTACTCACGTAAGGGCGGATATTTTCATAAGGAACCCAGAACATGGGACTGGTGGTCAGTCCAAAGTCATTATCAACGGTCATCAAAGGGCAAATTGCTAATGTCTTCACATCAAACAAGGAATTATTTTGGTCAAAATACCAAACCTCTTTGACGTAATAATTTTGTACTTGCTCAGAAGGAATATCACTTTCATTGATGACTAAGGCAGGTTCACCTCCACGCTCATCAGCCACTTCTTCGTAATAAATATGGAAGCGGTCCAATAATTCTTTGAAGTTTACCAGATGTTCATCATCAAAAACCTCATATCCATCCAGATATTCGTAAACTTTCAATTTCCCTTCGCTGAGTAATTGGAATAGAATAGTGAAAAGATTCATCTGTCCGTTCATAGGACGAACAGGATAATATAGAGGTGCATTTTGCTCTTTGGTCAAATCTATCTGGCGATATACAACACGCATCCAGCGGGCATTCCCGATTTGTTGCGTTAGTCGCTCATTTAAATCCTGAGCGCGAACAGTCAGTTCCGGCAATCCACTTTCCTCTTTGGCTACCGCCCGATCACCCCGGCTTGCACGCGGTCCTTTGCGTTGTTGTTGCGTTGTGCGCGCATTATCATTCTCTTCCTGAGCTTGAGCCGGAAGAAGGGTAAAAGCGAGCAAACAAGCTACTATATAATAGATACGTTTCATAGTGCGTGTATTAATTTACAATAACTTCAATCGTTGATATTTTACGTTCGATACCATCCGGACCTTTTGCGATTACATTGGTTATGTAAAAGCGTTTTCCCCGAGATAATCTGCGGATATAATCTTTTTGGCGTTGGGAGAAATTTGTCCCTTCAGCCACTTCTGGTATAGCATTTCCCATTGAGTCGAAAAATGTCAATTCGAAACGCAGGACGGTATATTTCACATTCAATAAATCATCGTCAATAGCTGCCAAAATCCCATCTGCCTCTATCAGATTACGTTTTGAAATCTTGCCACCTCTGAATTTGCGCACATTCCCATTCTCGTCCTTATATTCGATGTAAGGTGAAGGATCCGGCAAAGCACGTACCCGAAATGAGGTTTTGGCCATCTCTACATTTCGTCCGTCCGACATACGGGCATTAACGGTTATAATAGCTTCTGTTCCTACTTTAGATGGGCGGGCTTCCCATAATTCACCTTTTCGGGTTAGGGTACCATTCGTCATACTTGCCGTTACATTACCGCTCGGTACTCCCGGAACCGCGATACGGATCGGGTTGGCAATTCCCGCATAAAGAACATTCATTAATGTCGGAGCTACCGTAGCACTCGCCGCAGCCACGAAATACTCGCTTAGGAACGGATACCGATTGGTTCCGCCATCACTATTCGGCATTTCGATATATCCCTCAATCGGGAAAGTTCCTGTAGAACCCGTATTCACTGTAAATAAACCTTCATTTTCTATGGGAAGTTCTTCCCCGTTGACAAAGATTGTAGGGCGTTTGGTTGAGTCTACGGCCGATAAGACGATAATTGCCTGATACTGACTTCCGAGCATTACGAATTGACTTAGCGGGATAACTTGTGCCGTAATCTTATTCACGCGATAATCGCCCACGTCTACACTACTCAATAAATGAGAAAGAACTTCTCCTTCGGCATACCGGATATCGCTTTGCATTTTTGTAAGCAAAGTGATGGCGGCTGCAACCGGCATATTTTCGAACAGGGCTGTTTCCCATGTCCGTGTCTGAAGTCCGGCTTTGTAGGGTGGCTTCGTACTCAAGGCATTTGCGATGATGCGTACTTTTGCTGTATCTTGAACCAATTCACTCATCCGTTCCCGATAAGCATCTATAGATAATCGCAGATTCTTTCCTTCGCCTTTCATCGGAGCGAGCATTACGCGCGCTGCGGCTTCCAGGTCATCTTTGTGTTCTATATTCTCTACATCCGCCTCTTTACCATCGGCTATGATGGCGATATTTTGTTTCAGTTCTTGAATGTAATTGAACAACGAATCAGATTTTTGCTTTACTTCTAAACTCTTTTCATACCATTCTTTCACTTTCACCGGATTGGTCTGGTAAGCGGATTCCATATTTTCGGCTACGATGTTATTACGGTGTGTGGAGTTGTCAATAGAAGTACGCAAACTATCTTGCACCAGTTCGAATCCATCCAGTACCTCCGATGATACGTTCAACGCCATCATGGCGATGAACACCAGGTACATCAGATTGATCATTTTCTGACGTGGCGAATTGGGATTGTTTGCTATTCCTGCCATTGTATTTATGTTGTACTACAAAATCTTGTTTATATATTTGTTATATCATCCTTGTCTTTGTCCGTTAAACGGAGGTTGTTGATACCCATACGGTTGTTGGTATCCGGGTTGTTGGTATGGAGGTTGTGGAGCCTGATAGTTGGGCTGCGGTTGTGTGTACATATTTATCGTCATAGCTTGCAATAATCGGCTATAAACTTGATTCAATTGAGCCAATTGTTGGGTCATCTTTTCTGTCTCGCTACGGAATACCGAACTATCCATTACCGATCCGTCATACATTTCCCGCATCCGGTTTAAGCTGCTATTGATACGTTCTATATTTTCCATTTGTATAGAGATACTCTTCAATTGCATTTCATAAACGGAATTCAGACCGGATATATTCTTGTTCAAGATTTCCATCTGTTCCACATAATTCTGGGAATTTTGAGTTACGCCATCCGAATGGTCGGTAATGGTCTTGTATGAATTCAATAAAGAATCGGATGCTTCTGTTAGAGAACCGGTTACCTGATTGAATTTTTCCATTTGTTCGGATACGGAAGAGAGCTGGTCCAAATATTTCTGAGTGGCCTCCGTCAATTCCGCCATTTTGGATATCTGTTCGGCTGCACCACTCAGTTTTTTAATGCTTTCCGAAAGATTCTTAGTGTCTTCCTCCGTAACATTCAGGCCCAATGATGCAGCAGCTACAGCTCCCGCATTATTGTTTCCAGCAGCTATCCCGTTTCCGTTCATGGTGATAATAGCTCCACCGGTATTAATTCCGTTCATAGGTGCTGCTTCGCCATTCTCTTTGGCAAATGCTGGGCGGTCCAACGGATTCTTTGATTTTAATACAGGAAATACATCTTCCCAGTGATATTCATCGTTAGGACGTTCGAATGCTGAAATAAAGAATACCGCGGCCTCTGTAACCATGGCAAAGAACAGGATTTGATTGGCATACGGCAAATGCAATAGTTTGAACAAGGCACCGAGAATAACGATGGAAGCACCCCAACTATAACAGAAGTTCAAGACTCGTTTACCTTTCTCACTGGAAAGGAACATCTCGATTATATTCTTATATCTTCTATATTTTCCCATATATTTTAGTTTTTGAATTTCTGAGTTTACAAGTTTAATTTATTTTTTCCCTTTTGATTTGGAGAAACCAATTTGTGTACGTGCGCACCGGAAACCGATGTAAGAACGTGTCTCGTTTTGATATTCGAAGCTGCGCATATCAGAACGGATAAATTGTGATACATCTTTCCATGAACCTCCGCGTACCACTTTCTTTTTCATGGCATATGGGTCTTCCTTAGCTGCATTGTAGCGTAATTCAGGATTGATATCACTCATTTGGTTCGGGCCAGATTCTGAATAGGCTGTTGAAGTCCATTCCGAAACATTCCCGGCCATATCATACAAGCCGAATTCATTAGCGGCAAATGAACCTACCCGCGAAGTAATCAGATGACCATCTTCTGTATAATTGCCCTTCCCCGGTTTGAAGTTGCCCAGAAAGCAGTCTTTTCCATCGGTCAGATTCTCTCCAGACCATGGATATTTGTTTTCATTCTTTCCGCAACGTGCCGCATATTCCCATTCGCCTTCGGTAGGTAAGCGAAAAGGTTCGATAATTTGTCCTGCCGGTAAGCTCAAGGATTGCTTATATAAATTGGTGCGCCATACACAATAGGCGGTTGCTTGTTCCCAAGACACACCTACAACCGGATAATCATCATATCCCGGATGATTGAAATACATGCGTGTATAAGGTTCGTTATACGAATTGTTGAAATCGTTTACCCAGCAATTTTCATCCGGATAAATATTGACGATACGCGTGTGCAGGAAATCCCAAGGACCACTTCTCGGGCGCGTGATGGTTTCGTTCACGATATTACCTTCTTCATCAATATAGGCCGTATCTTTCGAAATCATAATCACTTCGTTCGGGTCTACTTCAATATCAGTATTTCGGACACGGTCCGCCGGATCCATTTGGTTCTTTCGTAAAGCCGCTGCGGTATAATCATACCATTCATATTTATAAACCATCTGTTTCGGATCTAATTTTTTCTCGCCCGTTACCGGATTGGTGTAATAAACACTCTCGATAGCACGAATTTCATCTTCGTTTGCGCGCTTCCAAGGAATAGGACGGCTCCAGTCCAAATGCGGAGTTACCGGATCACCGTATCGGTCTTCCGTGATCTTAAACAAATCATTCCCTCCGTAAGCCGGGTCAGCCAGACGTTCGCGGATGATGGAGTCGCGCACCCAATAGACAAATTGCCGGTATTCGGCATTGGTCGTTTCCGTTTCATCCATCCAGAATGCATCTACCGAGATTCCTTTCTTATCCGGCATAATGCCCCATACTGAATCCTTATCTGCCGGTCCCATTTCAAAAGACCCTCTCTTGATTAAGACCATTCCATAAGGAGACGGTTCGTTGATAGCCATCGTCCGTACTCCTGTAACTTCTCCTCCTCCGGAAGAAAGTGATTTCCCGCAAGAAGTAAGCAGCGCTGCTGTCGCCAGAAGGATTATACCTAATTTCTTCATATACTTATAATATGCGTACGCTTTTATGTCGTGTATTTCCTGTTTTTGTTTTCTTCAGCTTCAATCGGTATTGCAACACGATTTCGTGGTTTCCTGCAGATGAGGCCCTGTTTATCGCTGTTGTCGGATAACCGAAAGAGTAACCCAAGCTAAAACGTCCGATATTCGCGCCTAATAGCACGCCTATCGATTCGTTCATTTTCCAAGAGATACCTCCGTTAAACATCTTGTTATATTCTATTCGAGCCGTCGCATCTAAATGATGATTCATAAAATCTGTCATATAGAATACGGAAGGCTTTAATTCAAATAACGGATTATTTAACTTAATATTGTATCCGCCCATAAAATTAAGCAAACTTCCGATATAACCATACACCGTTTCTTCTAATTGTAGCTCCGGTGCTGTAACGTGGGTATAGCCTATGCCTGCATAAAAATCCTTATGGGTATAAAACAGACCGAGATTGATATCGAATCCCATTGCGCTGACCGTTCCGCTTTCCGGAAAAGCATCATCTTCCTGGACATGAAAATTACTTTGAGGAATATAGATACTATCCGCGTTGAACGATTCGCTTACGAATCCTAATTGGATACCTCCACTCAATGTACCTCCGAAAAGTTTATGTTTATAGGCGTATTGCACTCCGGCAAAGGTGTATTGGAACAACCCGATACTCTCTACACGTACCGCAGCGCCGATGCCGTGATTCGTCTTTCCCAATTTGAGAGGCATGTCGGCCGTAACAAAAAACGAGCGTGCCGACCGAGTGAATCCGGTCATTTGTTGGTTGAAAAGCGCTAACATCTTCAAATCCTCGCTATTCCCTGCCGCCGCCGGGTTATAATAGGCAGTCGCCATGAAATAATGGCTTAAAGCCGCGTCTTGTTGGGCTTTGATGGCTGGCAAGCCGATAAGCAATGATAGGAACAAAATGAGTATGCGCTTTACCATGTATTTAATTTCGAATTACGAGTTACGAATAAGATTATTATATAAACAACTCCAAATTCATCAAATTATTGCCTTTTTCACGAAAATGGTATTAACCATCCACGCTCCTGAAACAAGAGCTACGATCCAAAAGAAACTATACCATCTTATTTCCAGACTCCCAAGCTGAAAAAGAATGGGGTCAGGATTCCATATAATTTGCAATATTTTCATTGTTTTGAACTGTTATAGTATATCATCTGCAAATCAGGCGGTAAGCACCATGAAGCTCCCCAAAATTAACCCTAATATTGCTTTACTGATATTTTTTATTTCAAAGTATATTTAATGGATTGTACCTCCTTACTGTTGGTCCCCACCATGAAAGTGAAATCGCCTTTTTCCACCACATAATCCATGTTGTTATTATAGAATCCCAACTGTTCATCAGTGATATCGAAAGTGACAGTCTTAGTTTCTCCCGGTTCTAATGAAATTTTTTCAAAACCTTTCAGTTCCTTTACAGGACGTGTGATAGAAGCTACTTCATCCCTGATATACAGCTGAACAACTTCTTCTCCTTTGCATTTGCCTGTATTCTTTACATTTACCGATACATTAGCATAAATATCACCCTGACGCGAATCATTAACTTTTAAATCTGAATATTCAAAAGTTGTATAAGACAAACCATAACCAAACGGATATGCCGGTTCTCTTGAAATATCTATGTATTTAGTGCTCCATGCACCATTTTCTTTAGGACGTCCCGTACTCTTATACTGATAATTTATAGGAATCTGCCCATTGTGTTGAGGGAACGTCATCGGCAATTTCCCTGAAGGATTATAATCTCCCCACAACACATTGCAGATTGCATTACCAGCTTCACTTCCAAGCCACCATGTACATAGAATAGCAGAAGCATCTTTGCGTACCTCATTAAAAATCACAGGACGGCCGCACATCATTAGCACTACTACAGGCTTGCCCGTTTTTACAAGTTCGGTAACCAAATTCTGCTGTTCTTCCGCAATGGAGATATCACCTTTGGAACGCATCTCTCCACTTTGCCATGCACGTTCACCTATAGCAACAATTACCACATCCGAGTTCCTTGCCGAAGAAAGAGTTCTGTTCAAATCAACAATACTGTTGTTTTCAAGATTATATCCCTCTACGTAATCCACATTATACCCTCTCTCGCACATTGCATCATATAGCGTTACCACCTTCTTCACATCAGCGCACGACCATGCTCCACACATATCCTCCTGCGATTTTGCCAAGGCGCCAACCAGCGATATACGTTGCACATCTTTTGTCAGCGGCAATATATTTTTGTCATTCTTCAGAAGTACGACAGACCTCTCAGCTACATAGCAGGCATCTTCCCTTGACTGCTTAGAACCGATAACCGTCTTTTCTCTTTCCTCGTTACAATATTTGAAAGGATCTTCAAACAACCCGAGTTTATATTTCTGTTCAAGAATTCTTCTCACAGCATCATCAATAAGTTTTTCATCCACCTTTCCTTCTTTCACCAAATCCTTTAGGTTTTTCAAATAACATTCACTTGCCATTTCCATGTCAAGGCCAGCTGTTATTCCTTTAAGTGCCGCTTCTTTTTCATCGGCAGCATAACGATGGTTAATCATCTCATCTACGGAGCACCAGTCGGAAACAACAAAGCCTTCAAACCCCCATTTGTTTTTCAATAAGTTGCGCAACAAAAATTTATTTCCCGTACAAGGTTCATTATTGAAGTCATTGAATGCACTCATAAAAGTAGCAGCCCCAGCTTCTGCACCCGCTTTATAAGGAAGCATATAAAAATTGGCAAAATGTCCCATTGACATATCCACACTGTTATAATCTTTTCCGGCAATAGGAGCACCATAACCTGCAAAGTGCTTTATGCAAGCCATGATTGTTGATTCATCCGACAAATCATCTCCTTGTAGTCCGTGTACTCTGGCTTTAGCAACCTTTGCTCCATAATAAGGGTCCTCTCCGGCACCTTCCATTACACGTCCCCATCGTGCGTCCCATCCTATATCCACCATAGGGGCGAAAGTCCAGTGAAGTCCTGCGGCAGCCGCCTCACGTGCCGAGCATCTTGCACTCTTTTCTATAGCATCAAGGTCGAAACTTGCAGCCTCCGCTAATGGAAGAGGAAAACCGGTTTTAAAACCATGTATCACATCAAGTCCGAAAATCAATGGAATCTGCAGGCGCGATTTCATTGCTGCCTCTTGATATTTTCGAGTTTTGGCAGCACCAGACACATTGAGCATAGAGCCAAACAATCCTTTACTTATATCTTCAGTTCTGTCTATTTTTGTATTATTGGGTCCTGTAGCAAATTCACCGGCACACTGACACAGCTGCCCTATCTTCTCCTCAAGGGTCATTTTTCCCATCAGCTCGGACACAAATTTGTCCATTTCTCTGTTCTCTGAAGTAATATTATTGCCGCACGATGCCAAAAGCATCACACTTCCCAGTGCGCTAAAAAGCAATGTTCGTTTATTCATGATCTTTATATTTAACCTTAATCCCGCAATACTTCAGAAATGCAATCTTATAAAGCTTTGAGCTACAAAAAAGTTGCTTACAGCTTTGTCGTGCCGGAGAAATCACCTAACTTAGTATTGTGAAGAATCCAAATAGAAACGCAACGATTCGTTAGCAAACAGGATAAAAACTCATCGGTCGGGGAACGCCGCGCGG
>URGO01000057.1 GCA_900547435.1 uncultured Parabacteroides sp. | reverse complement strand
GTCGGCTGTTGTCAGTACTTTTTCCATACGAATCCATTCGTAATCCGTTTCATCAGCGGTTTTCCATTGAACGAAATTAGCCGGATATCCTACCACGGTTATTTCGTAGCCTGTTCCAGCATCATTAGTGCGAAAGTTAAATGTTGCTGCAACAATCACGTCAACCTTATGCTTGCGTGAAGATTGATAAACTGCCCAACTTCGGATATTTGCAATATCCCCACCCATTTCTTGTTCTGCCTGAACTTTCGTGAGTGGCCACGTATCAATAATACGTCCATTCTCCGAAGGGTCATTCCCTTTTGTCAGATCAACCTTCAGTTCTACCGTTAGAGGCTTTACGTACGCATTGGATGTAATATCAAGGAAACGCGCTTGCGTATCCTGCACCCTCACATCATTCTTTTGTGCCCATGCTGTAAGGCTCAAACTCAGCAGGGCTATTATCCCAAATAATCTCTTCATAACTTTTATTTTAATGTTCAACGTATTTCTGGATTTATATCTTGCTAAGAATTGTTCAATTTGCATAGGTTATGCTAAACGTAGTTGCATTCAACAAGTCATGACTTCCAAGTACTATATTGAAGCTACGGCGAATAATTTGTGTAATGCGTCCATAGTCATCCAATAAATATTCATATTCGTAGTTGTAATCATATGTTGGATGACGTTCTTCCATAATCATATTCTCAGACGGCTTGCCCATCATTCCAAACGGTGCGAAGAGAGAATAATGACCATAAGAAAGCTCATAATAATTGCTATAATTCGAGATGAAACAATTCAAATCCGGCATTGTCCGGTTTGCCACATCGGTATATTTATAAGCAAAGTCTCCGGAAGCATTTCGATTACCATTTGTATAATCCAAACCATAGTTATTGAAGATAGACATAAACCCATCATTGTCATAAGCAATAGAAGCGACAGTTTTCCAATCTGGAGCAGTTGCAAAACTCTGCTGTACAATTTCTACATAACCATCACTATTCAACGTTGCTTGGTAACGCCCATCAGCACTAACCATCACCTTGTCGCCATTGTAAATATATGCTGCAACATCATCTCCATTGATAGCCCAATCCCGGATTGTACCATCCTCATTATAACGGAAAGAATACACCGTGGCTGAAGCGCGGAACTCGGTTTCTACGGAAATTGAAGCAATACGATATGATGTATTCTCATCCGGTGCCGGTTCTTCCTCGTCATTTCCTTCAAAAGCATCATAGCGCCCGAAGCCATAATACAGCCAGCTATTCGGGTCATACCCTTCGTCATCCGGATGTCCTTCCCGATAGATACTCATCATATATTCCGTCAACTGGGCAATCGTCCATTTCTCTCCGTCTATTTCTACCGTATACTCATCATCATTCGCGTTCCAATCAAACTTTCCGCCTATTGGCGAATCGCCATCCGAGAAACCGAATGTCCCATCCTCGAAGAATTCCCATAACAGTCCATCCTCGCTATCGCTGTCTATATCCGATAGTCCTTTTATTTCACCGGTTTGCTTGTCCATCCAACCTTTGTGTTCCGGTATCCATTTACCGACAATCAATGTACGGATAGCCGGTTGCCCGTCTTCTATCACGACCGTAACATCTCCTTTATCATTACAAGCCGTAACCAATAGGAGCATTAACAATAAGCATACATTATTATATATACGTTTCATGTCCATTCCTTTCTTATTTTATTGAGTGATTTCGAATTCGACACGCCGATTCTGCAAACGCCCTTCTTCTGTTGCATTAGGTGCAATAGGCTGTGTCATACCATAATATTCATATTTCAAGTGAGAAGCTTTTACACCATGAGTGGTCAAGTAGTTGTAAACGGCCTCAGCACGTTTACGGGATAATTCCATATTATAATCCGCATTACCTATGCCATCCGTATGCCCTTTGATTGTGATATGAATATCCGTATTACGCATCAGGTCAACTATTTTATCCAAATAAGGATAAGACTCTTCTTTAATACGACTCTTATCAAATTCGAAATGAATCATATCTACCGCACAAATGGTTTTTCCAACAATAGACTCGCCTTCCTCAATGTAAGCGAGGATTTCTTCCAATGTATAACATGGCTTGAGCTCTTCCTTAACAACCGGTTCTGGCTGTACAGGAACAACCGGTTCGGGAACATAAACCGGTTCGGGTTGTTTTTTCGGTTTTCGTTTAAAGATACTTAACGGAACCGATACTGTAGCAGATATTTCAAAACTATTCAACCGGCGATTGCCTTCTATCAGGTAAATCGGGCGATTAACCGCCCATGCCTCTCCATTCTTTTCCTTTTTACTATATGTATCTGTGAAACCTAATTGGTAGTTAGCCTCAACACCCACATGAATCCGGTTGTCTCCTACTGCAATAGGGAACTTTACTCCCGCTCCAATCGCTCCTGCAAAGTAGGTGCTTGCCATATTTGCATCGGTTACATCCAACTCATATTGTATTCCGTCTTCTCTATCCCGGATGTCTCCGCCACGTACAAAGCCAACAATCGGAGCTACATAAACATAAGGACGTATGCCTTCCCTGTTTCCGAAGTTGAAAATAAGAGGAACACGGAAATCCGTATATTTGGCTTTTAGCCGATAGTCTAAATCGGAATCAGAAATCTTTATCCCCCGGGATAAGAAGTCCACCTCCGGACGGATGGAAAAGAATCCGTTCTCTCCGGTTTCAAACTCCATGAATATTCCACCCATTCCATTCATCAGGAATTTCGTATCCCGATATTTCAGTTCAGAATACGTAGCCTTTGAAGCATTTAATCCACCTTTTACCCCGATATGAATTTTATCCAGAGCCTCCTGTGCAGATATCGATAAAGAGAATCCGGACAAAATTAAAGTCGAGATTAATAACTTTTTGTTCATCATTCAGCCTTATTCTTTAACATTAACTAATAGTATTTTTTATTTACAAAAGTAGGTAATGAGAATGAGACAGGAATTAAAAACATATAACCGAAAGGGGTACAGAAATGTCGCTTATTTGGAGACAGATTTGTTTAAGGCTTTTGAAAATAACAGGAAAAAGTCATAGTTCAGAATTTGGCAAATACGCCATAATAATAATAATGTATCGATACTCTCTTTCGCGAAAATCTTATACACGTTAGGACGTGTGCAACACAATTGAGTCGCAAACCAAGTTACGGAACGTCCTTGTTCGTGCAACGTGTGCTGAATAAGTTGTCCTACATGGATAGACATAACGGTGTTTTTTGGATCGCCTTGATTCCCGTAAGGTGGTTATTCAAAGTTGTTGATAAAGAAAAAGCGTGGGAATCTTACCTTTGCCCGTTCCACACTTCAAGGCCTTCGCATTGCCCACTTTCGAGAACGAGCAACGCAGAAAGCCCACGCCGATATGTATAACATTCCCTTGCCTCATTCATAAGGCGCAGAAAATAAAAAATACATACCACGAGGACGTTTTCCCGTTGCTATTCGTCTTTTCGAAAGTCCAAAAGTTGCGAAGTTTTGAAGTGGAAAGACAAACGCCAGTAAACGTCTTCTTCTATTTATAATCTAAAATGCACTTCCCGACATCCACCCTTACGGGCTTTCTGCGAAAGTGCGTTTGCAAATGTAACTATTTGTAGATAAACAATGTTTTTCTTTTTGTTAAAAAATAGTTGGAGGGTTGGAGAAATAAAAAAACAGGCCAATATAATTCTTATTAAGATAATATTCTCGGGCCAAAAGGAATTTCCACAGGACAAACTTTTCGTCTAACAACTGTGCACTTTGCGTCTAACAGTTGTTAGACGCAACGGACACGGCCGTTAGAAGCAAGTTGCACAGCTGTTAGACGATTCTTTGATGGGAGCTTTCCACCCATAGATAGCATACTTGTTTCTTTTTATTAGGGAGCAGTAAAGATATAAGGAATGAAAGCATCTCTTTAAAAGCAAGAAGATTCTTGCAAATCCTTTAAGAATTTACAAGAATCTTCAAGTTGTGAGGATCTGTTCCTCTGCTATTTCTATGGGGAAATTCTCTTTTATTTAATCTCCCATGTTTCGCAACTCCGGAGGTATTCGTCCAAGGTGCGGCAAGGCATTTTGGCTTGAACTTCCTGAAGCTGCTCGTGAACGGCCTCATCGTAGGTCGGAGCATCCACATCGCGGATAATTCCTAAAGCAACAGGCATATCGCCTCCCATCATAGCCAGCATCATGTGCAACGTGTTGTCTTTGCAATGCGCATCATGTACCAATACATCATCCAAAGTATAGCCATCCTGACCGATAGTTACCGATTTCAACTTCAACCCATCCAACACGATACCCTTGTCGTTGTTCGCGCCATAGATCATCTTTTCGCCATGACGCAGGAAGATAGTGCGGTCCGCACGGAATTCTTTATCGGTAATCTGCTTATGAATGCCATTGTTAAAGATCACACAATTCACCAACACCTCTGTTACGGAAGCGCCCTTGTGACGTGCCGAAGCCGCAAGGATTTCGGTCGTATTTTTCAAATCGACATCAATCGCCCGGGCAAAGAAATTGCCACGTGCGCCCAATGCCAGCTCAGCCGGGATAAACGGATCTTCTACTGTACCGTAAGGCGAACTTTTGGAAACAAAGCCACGGTCGGAAGTAGGAGAATATTGTCCTTTGGTCAAGCCGTAGATTTTATTATTGAACAGCACAATGTTTAAATCTACATTACGACGGACAGCATGGATGAAGTGATTTCCGCCGATAGCCAAGCAATCGCCATCACCGGTGATCAACCAGACACTCAAATCCGGGCGTGCAGTCTTCACACCGGTAGCAATAGCCGCTCCACGACCATGAATCGTGTGGAATCCATAACTATTCATATAATAAGGAAGGCGAGAAGAGCAGCCGATACCTGAGATGACCGCCATGTTGTGCGGTGCGACACCAACTTCTGCCATTGCCTTATGCAAACAATTCAATACGGCATGGTCTCCGCATCCCGGGCACCAACGTACATATTGATCGCTTTTATAATCTTTCGGTTCATATTTTATTTCTTCTGTTGCCATCTCTTATGCCTCCAATATTTTAGTAAATTCTTCTACCAAACGTGATACGATGAAAGGTTGTCCCTTGATACGGTCAAACTTATACGGATTGAAGTCATCCACCTTACTTCTCAGGTAATTAGCGAATTGTCCATTATTCTGCTCGGCCACTACTACCTTCTTGTATCGTTTCAATACCTCTGCCGTATTTTTGGGCAATGGATTAATGAACTTGAAGTGAGCCAAAGCTACTTTCAAACCTTTTTCGTGCATCTTTTCCATAGCTTCATACAGATGTCCGTAGGTTCCGCCCCAACCGACAATCAGCAAGTCGGCATCGTCTACATTACCGATAACTTCCACATCTGGAATAAAATCGGCAATCTTATCAATCTTGGCTTGTCTTGTGCGTACCATCTTCTGGTGGTTCAACGGATCGGTTGATATGGCACTGGTATCAAAGTCCTTTTCCAATCCGCCTAAACGATGGGTGAATCCTTCTGTACCCGGGATAGCCCAATAACGCACATGAGTATCTTTATCGCGGCGATAAGGCTTCCAAGGCTTGTCCCCCTGATAATTGGATACATAATTCGGCGTGATATCAGGATATTCCGCCAAATTAGGCAAACGCCAAGCAGAAGAACCATTGGCAAGGAAAGCATCCGTAAGCAGGATTACCGGGGTCATGTGCTCTATCGCCAATTTCCCGGCCCAGAATGCCGCGTCAAAACAATCGGTCGGTGTAGCCGCAGCCAAGACAACCGCCGGACATTCTCCGTTTCGTCCATACAAAGCCTGCATCAAATCGGTCTGTTCCGATTTAGTCGGCATACCCGTAGAAGGACCTCCGCGCTGAACATCAATTACGACCAAAGGTAATTCCGCAATGACAGCCAGACCAATCGCCTCACTCTTCAGTGCCAATCCCGGACCGGATGTAGACGTTGCTGCCAAGCAGCCGGCAAAACTGGCTCCGATAGCCGTACATACACCAGCAATCTCATCTTCCGCCTGAACGGTAATCACGCCCAAGTCCTTCCGTTTGGAAAGTTCATGCAAGATATCCGTTGCCGGAGTAATTGGGTAGCTACCCAAGAACAGACGCAGACCGGCCTTCTCAGCTGCTGCTATCAATCCGTATGAAGTTGCCTTATTACCATTTACATCCATATAAAGACCCGGTTGAGCTTTCTTGCTTTCGATGCGGTAAGTTGAAACCGAGGCATGTATATTATGTCCGTAGTTATAACCATCCGTCAAGGCTTTGATATTTGCCTGAGCGATCACCGGTTTCTTGGCGAACTTGGTTTGGAGCATATGCATTGCCTCTTCCAGCGGACGTTCGAACAACCAGCAGACCAACCCCAACGCAAACATATTCTTACAACGCAAAGCCGACTTGTTGTCTAATCCGAAATCAGCCAATCCATCTTTAACCATTGTCGAGATAGGAGCGGCTACGACCTGCACCTGTGTTAATCCCAGCTCCTGGAACGGATCGTCGGTCGTATAGAGAGCTTTCTCCAGATCACTCTTCTTGAAAGAGTCTGTATCGATCAGGACAATCGCATTTGGCTTCAAGTTCTTTACGTTTACTTTCAAGGCCGCCGGATTCATGGCCACCAATACATCCGCCTTGTCGCCCGGTGTAAAGATTTTCTTTGATCCTAAATGAACTTGAAAACCGGATACTCCGCTCAATGTACCTTGCGGAGCTCTTACTTCTGCCGGGTAATCCGGAAAGGTTGATATCTCATTCCCGAATATAGCCGACAAGTTTGAAAAGATAGTTCCCGTAAGCTGCATTCCATCACCGGAATCTCCTGAGAAACGGATAACTACCTGTTCTAATGTTGTTACTTTTGTTTGTTCCGTCATGATATGATAATTTTTGACAATTCTAAAAAGCCGTTAAATAAATATCTATGTTATTTGACCGTATATTAAAACGGCCCGAAATATAATCATTAACTGGCTTTCCGCAATATAAATAGGCACCTTTTTTTACTCCTTGATCGATTTTAATCAAATTTTGTGTATTTCCGAAACTTTTCAGTTTCGAAAGAATTGGTACCAACAGATTGCTGAATGCCATCGAAATAGTTCGCGCTACATAATTGCTGACAAAAGGTTTACAGAAATGCAAGACGCCATGTTGTTCAAAGATTTCCGGATCTGACACCGAGAGGCAACAGGTTGTCTCGAAACAACCGCCCTGGTTCATACGCAAGTCGATAATCAATGCTCCTTTCTTCATGTCTTCTACCAGTCCTTCTGTAATGATGAATCGACGTTCCGGATTATCTATATGTAAGGCCCCTATGACTACATCGGCCCGTTGAAACACATTCCGCAGCACGTTCGGATGCAGATTCGAAGTAAAGAGTGATTGTCCTAAGTCCTTTTGTATCTGACGCAGGCGGTAAATATTATTGTCAAACACTTTGACTGATGCTCCTAATGCCAATGCCGCTCGTGCCGCATTGGTTCCCGCATTCCCGGCTCCAAGAATAACAATTTCAGTGGGAGATACTCCGGCAACACCCCCCAATAAGATTCCTTTTCCACCATGATTGTTACTTAGCAGATCCGCAGCAATACTGATTGAGGTATAGCCTTCCACTTCCGCCATTGCGCTCATGATAGGTTGATAGCGCAGATACTCATCTTGCAGATAATCATACGCAACTGCCGTAATCCGCTTATTGGCGAGCAGATGAAAACTGTCGCTTTTCAACAGACGGAACGGGACAAAAGAAAACAAGGAACTTTTCGGACGCATCAACGCCGCTTCTTCCGGTAGGGGAGGCAATATTTTAAGAATCAGATCTGCCTGATAGACTTCCGCCGGTGTTTCCACAATCTCAGCACCGGCTTCTGAAAAGTGATTGTCTGAATAATTGATGCCTAACCCGGCTCCACTTTCCAACAAGATATGGAAACCATAACCCGTCAGCTGTTCAACCGCTTCCGGTGTCAATGCCAAACGACGTTCGCCACGGATACGCTCTTTTGGAATCCCTATGACCGTACAGTTGCCTCCTCTCCCGATTCCCTGTAACAAATCTTGGGGAACATAAAATCCCTGCATCTGATTATTTAATATGCTACCCATATCTTTATACCTTATATTATATAATTATATTAGATCTTTCAGATTTTCTGTGATAGCCTGCACATCTGCTTCCGTCATCATCTGTTCGGCATCATAAATTATGTTAGCTTTTTCGTAAAAAGCCGTACGTGCTTCCAGATTCTCTTTGATAAAAGACCTCAGCTCTTCTCCGGAACGGTTCTGCAATACGGGGCGTGTCTGTTTGCAAGACTCCAAACGGCTTGCCAATTCATCCACCGAAACCTTCAGGTAGATAGTAGTCCCTGCCATATTCATGAACTCCATATTATCAAAAAAACAGGGCGTTCCTCCACCGGTTGATACCAACACGTCTTCAAATTCCGCGACCTCATGCAAAAGCCGTTTCTCTATATCCCGAAAAGCCTCCTCGCCACGTTCTGCAAATAATTGCCGAATAGAACGATGATAGCGGCCTTCGATATACAAATCCAAGTCAATAAACGAAAGATTCATTTCCTTGGCCAGTTTCCTTCCCACCGTTGTTTTTCCGGCACCCATATATCCTATCAGAAAAATCCGTTTCATATTAAATCATTTGATCTCCTGCAAAAGTAGTTAAAAAATGAAAGAATCTTTATCTTTGCGGACAAATTTAACGGCTTAGAAGTCGTTTTGAATCTTGCTGTTGGACTTTACAACTGCTTAATCGGTAAAAAAGAAAAATTAAAGGACATTTCAAACATGGCAAAGGGAAAGAAATATTATGTAGTATGGCAAGGACTGAATCCGGGAATTTATGAAAACTGGGCAGATTGTAAAGAGCAAGTGAATGGCCAGCCAAATGCAAAATATAAATCGTTCGAAACGAGGGAATCCGCAGAAGAAGCCTTGGAACGCGGATTTGCGGCTTATCTAAAATCCCATCCATCCCCCAAAGCGGTGTTTGAAAAGATGATGCGTCAAGAACCTGCTATAGGAAAGCCTATCCGGGAAAGTCTGGCTGTAGATGCTGCTTGTAGCGGGAATCCGGGGGATATGGAATACCGAGGTGTTTATGTGGCAACCGGCAATGAAATATTTCATGTCGGCCCGATGCCCCGAGGAACGAACAATATCGGTGAGTTTTTGGCATTGGTGCACGGGCTGGCTCTTCTGAAAAAAAATGGGAGCTCATTACCAATTTATTCGGATAGCCGAAACGCGATAGCATGGGTAAAGGCAAAAAAATGCAAGACCTTGTTGGAACGTGTACCGGAAAACGAACCGATATTCAATCTGATAGCCCGTGCCGAGAAATGGCTACAGGAAAACGAGTACTCCAATCCGATTTATAAATGGGAAACCTCCGAGTGGGGGGAGATTCCTGCCGATTTCGGAAGAAAGTAAGACTCTGCTGCTGAGAATTGCTCTATTTATGAATCTTCACTATCGTTTTCCGTGTCTTTGCCATTCCGATAATCCAACGGACTGATACCGACATAACGCTTGAAATATTTGCCGAAAAAGGAGACATTATTGAAATTCAAAGCATCTGCTATCTGATAAATCGGCAGATTCGTAGACTTCAGTTGTGCTTTTGCATCCATAATCACCATATTGGAAATAATATCCATACAGGTCCTACCAGTTGTCTGTTTCACGATAGTGCTGAGATAAGCAGGCGTAATTCCAAGCTTACTGGCATAAAAAGCGACATTTTTCTCTTTTATATAATTGTCTAATACCAACTGACCAAAGTCCTGACTAATGCGTTCAGCCGGTGTAAGGATTTCTTTATTTACCTTCCGCTTGCCATATAAAGCGATAAGAGTATAAACTAATGTATAATAGAGCGGATGGGTGACATCTCGGTTTTCCAACGAAAACAGTTCTTTGGTCTTTACCGCCAAGCGGAAAAAATCTTCCACCAAATCCACCACTTCCGGTTTTAAGGGGACAACCGGATTATGGCGAACTGTATAACTGAGGTCAATTAGAGACTTCAATGGATTAATCGTTTTGAGAAAATCAGACGAAAAACCGGCAAAGTAGATTTCCAATTCGCCCTCTATCTTATTTACCTGAAAGATGCTTCCCGGAAGAACAATCAGGAAAGAATTGTCGGAAACATGATAATCCACCAAATTAATAGAGGCATCAACACTTCCTTTTTTGCAAAGGACAATAATTTCCGCCTTAAGCCGACACGGGAAATTTGCATAAAGGCTTAATATGGTGGAGTCATTCAAAATGCCGGCTATCACATCTTCCGGCAGGTCTATTTTGGGTATTTCGTTTTCCATATATAATTTTTCTTTAAAAACAACGGATATAAGCTAAGGAATAAGTATCATACAAAAAGTCCTGCAAGCCATGACGATAGCGAAAAGAAATCACATTTTTCTTGACTTCATATTCCAATTTCGCACGAAGAAGCATCGGACGGTCGCCATTCTTCTGATAGCCTCGGAAGCCTGACCAATCACATTTGAGGAAGAAAGAACGCCAGGTTCCGCTCAATCCCACACCGTAACAAAAAGCATCGTCCTGCCGATTATCTTCCTGGTTAGTCATCCAGCAGTAAAAGCCCAACAACGCATCTAAACGGATTGACGATTTCCGGTCGCTACTTTGCCAAAGATCACGGCCCAAATTGGCATCAAACCAATAAGAAGCCGCATCAGTAAAACGAGCATCACAAAGACGCCCCCCACTCGCAGTCTTTATATTGGCACTAACCAGAATATCTGCCCATTTTTCACTGCGCAGCACCTGGTAATAGCAATTAACTATGACATCTCCAAAACAAGGAATAGGCGATTTTACATCAACAGCATGACGCTCATCACGGACTGCTTCCGAAGTTTTGTACCATTCTTGTATTACACCACTTACCGAAAGGGCAGCTTTTCCTCCGGCAATCGGGACATACAGCCGTGCGAAAATATCTTGCGTCTGGTCGCCCGGCATGGTATGGTATTCTCCCCGCACTTCAACTTCCCAACGAGAAGACAGCTTACCGCCCATCAGTTCGGGGAAAGGGAAAGCATTTGCACCGAAATAACGAGGTGAATAAATTAGATATTGCCTTTTCTCATACCATTCTTCGGCTTGGAGTGCCGGAAGGCAACATAGCAGACAGATTATCCAACAACAAATTCTTCTCATGACTTCAACGATAAAATATAATCCACTTTATCAAGGATAACAGCCGGATCAATACCTTTCAGGCAAGCCCAGTCACCCCGATGACAAGGGCGTTGCCCGAATATGGAGCAGGGACGACACAGCAACGGCAATTGTACGGCATATTCCGGTTCTTGGTGATATCCGTAAAAGCCCGCATACGGATGCGTGGCTCCCCAAATGGAAAGGACTGGCGTATGAACCAACGAGGCAAAATGCATATTTGCAGAGTCCATGCATATCAACAAATCAAGGCGATTAATCAAGGCAAGTTCTTTATCTAAAGAATATTTTCCGGCGATACACTCTACATTCGGATAATCGGTTTCCCACTTCTGTAGCTGTTTCTCCTCCTCTCCTCGCGCTCCCAACAAACAAATATAGGTATCCTCCCTTTTGGAAAGAGCCGAAACCACCCTCTCCATCTGTTCTAACGGATAAATCTTGCCCGGATGTTTGGCAAACGGAGCGATACCAATCCATGTTTTCTTATCCCGTCCCTTTAATTCCGCAAAAAAAGTCGTATCCGGCTTTACAGATTCGTATAAAGAGCGAAAAGTTTCCTGATAAGCCAAGCCGGCTTTTCGGAATACATCAGCATAACGTTCGGTCACCGGACGCAAAGGACGCTTATGCGTATTCTTCGAATTGAGGAGCCAACGACGCTCCAAACGAGCCTTATCCACCCAATACACTTTCCGCCCTTTCAAGCGAAAGAACTGACGTATTATCATAGTGCGTAACACATCATGCAAATCCAATACCGCATCAAACGGATAATGCAGCAAGACGGATATAAACTTCAGCAAGCCGGAAAGACTTTTTTCAGTTGTCTTGGTATTGATTCCTATTACATCGACATTCTTAGGCGGATTGCGGAACAACGGAATCAAGAAAGCTTGGGTGAGCACCGTAAAACGGTCGTCCGGATTCAAATGTGCAGCCGAATAGACAACCGGAATCGTCATAGCCACATCCCCGATAGCCGATAAGCGTATCACCAAATAATGCGCCATATCTCCTCCTATTTCTGCTGACCATATAAGACGGGATTCAACGACGGATCGTTGTACATCTTCATCTGTTTATACACTTTCATATATTTTCTGCCGGCATGAATATCGGCAAGCAGCTGGTTCAACGCCAGCGACAAGTCTTTTTTCTGTTCCAAAAGGACATCCAGCTTCTTCTGACAGCGTTCTTTATGCTCGACAGATGCATCCGGCCGGTTTACCTCTTCTTGCATATGGTAAATCTTCAGAACAAGAATGGAAAGACGGTCAACGGCCCAAGCCGGACTTTCCGTATTGATAGTAGCATCCGGAAGCACTTTTACATTTTTGTATTTATCTAAAAAGAAACTGTCTATCAGTTCTACCAAATCGGTCCTGTCTTGATTCGACTTGTCGATTCGACGTTTCATCTTCAACGCTTCGACCGGTTCAATATGCGGATCACGGATAATATCCTCCATATGCCATTGTACCGCATCTATCCAGTTCTTCAAATAGAGGTAAAACTCCAGACTTTTTACCGGATAAGGATTATGTACAGTTGCATCTATGCTGTTTGTCACATGGTAAGCCTCCGTTGCTTGCTCGAAAATATGGTAGCATTGTTCACTGAAATTCATACTTTTCTACATTTATATATTAGGATTGGGACAAACTTACGCAAAATCTCCGACATAACCATGAAAAAGCAGAAACTATCCGTTATTTCAGAAAAAATATCAGGTATTCCCGGAAAAACAAGGGATATTTTTGTGAAAACAAAAGTTATTCTTCCTTCATAAAGTTATAAACAATCACAGAAAGTTATCAACAATGTAGCTAATGTTTCTAAATAAAAGGGGGAGTTTACATTTTAAATGTGTAGTTTTGTAGCCTGAATACAAAGGGTTAATAAAAATATGGGAAAGATTATCGCTTTAGCCAATCAGAAAGGCGGCGTGGGAAAGACTACGACAACTATTAACCTTGCTGCTTCATTGGCTGCTTTGGAGAAGAAAGTATTGGTTGTGGATGCCGATCCACAGGCAAACGCTTCGTCCGGATTAGGCATCGACATCCGGAATGTTCAGCTTTCTATTTACGAATGCTTGGTAAATGGAAATGACGCTCAAGGAGCTATCCTCCCTACAGAAATCGAAGGACTGGATATTATTCCTTCGCACATCGACCTTGTGGGTGCCGAGATTGAAATGCTGAACTTAGAAAGTCGCGAACAGATTCTGAAACGAATCCTGCTCCCGTTGAAAACGCAATACGATTATATTCTGATAGACTGCTCTCCGTCGTTAGGGCTGATTACGGTCAACGCATTGACTGCGGCAGACTCGGTAATCATCCCGGTTCAATGCGAATATTTCGCGTTGGAGGGGATCAGCAAATTATTAAATACCATCAAGATTATCAAATCGAAACTGAATCCGGCTTTGGAAATCGAAGGCTTTCTACTGACTATGTACGACTCACGTCTGCGTTTGGCCAACCAAATATACGAAGAGGTAAAACGGCCTTTCCAAGACTTGGTATTTACAACCGTTATCCAACGCAACGTAAAATTGAGCGAAGCTTCAAGTTACGGTAAACCGGTGTTGCTGTATGACGCGGACTCAAGAGGTTCGCAAAATTATATGCAATTGGCACAGGAACTAATTGAGAAAAACAAGAACAATTAATATGGCATTAAAAAGATCGGCTCTGGGGCGTGGTTTAGACGCACTGATTACGATGGACGACTTAAAAACGAGCGGTTCATCGTCCATAAGCGAGATTGAGTTGAGCAAGATTCAACCCAATCCGGAACAACCTCGTTCTGTTTTTGAAGAGGAGGCTTTAGAGGAACTGGCGACTTCTATCCGTTCTTTGGGAGTTATACAACCTATTACGCTAAAAGAACTTGAACCGGAGAAATATTTGATTATCTCCGGCGAACGTCGTTATCGGGCAGCACAAAAGGCAGGGCTGACCTGCATTCCGGCTTATATCCGAACGGCAGAAGACGAGAACATCGTCGAAATGGCGTTGATAGAAAATATCCAGCGTGAAGATCTGAATGCCATTGAAATTGCGTTGGCCTACCAACGTTTGATAGAAAATTATGGGTTAACCCAAGAGAAATTAAGTGAACGTATCGGGAAAAAGCGAACGACTATCGCCAACTACTTGCGCTTGTTAAAACTTCCAGCCGAGATTCAGATGGGGTTAAAAGATAAACGCATTGATATGGGACATGCCCGTGCGCTGATTTCGGTTGAAGACCCGGAAGTGCAATTAGCCTTTTACGAACAGATTTTGTCTGACGGCCTGTCTGTACGTCAAGTGGAAGAGATGGTTCGCTCGGTAGCCAACGGGGAAATGCAAAATTTGAAAAAGAATGGAAGCAAGTCTTCCAAAGAGGCTTTGCCGGAAGAGTTCAATTTATTGAGAGAACACTTATCAAGTTTCTTCCAGACAAAAGTGCAATTAGTTTGCAACAAAAAAGGGAAAGGGAAAATAACGATTCCTTTCGCATCGGAAGAAGAGTTGGAAAAATTGATTAGTCTTTTGGATACACTAAAATGAGTTACCGGATTCTCTTCATTTGGATAGGGCTGATTTGTTTCCCAGGGTGGAGTTATTCCCAAGCTAAAAAGCGATTGGAAATGACTCCAGACTCGTCACGAATTGAAATAGCAGCCGATTCAACTATCCGTTCCGTAATTCAACAAGCAGACTCCTTACCTTTTCCGGAGAAAGTAAATTTCGAATTTAAACCTGATCCTAAAAAAGCCGTCTTGATGGCTTTGGTGCCTGGATTAGGACAGATTTACAACCGCAAATACTGGAAGTTACCTATTGTATATGGTGGACTGATGGGATGCATGTATGCCGTAACCTGGAACAATAAGACTTATAAGGACTATTCGGAAGCTTATTTGGATTTGATGAACGATGCCCAGCAACCGGGAAGACCGATATCGGAATATCACCAAAGCTGGCAAGATTTCTTGAGTTCAACGGCAGACCCGGAAGAATACCTTACAAACACTAATTTCCAAGAACAGCTAAAAAGAGGGAAAGACCGTTATCGGCGTTATCGGGACATGAGTATCTTCATCACTATCGGTGTGTATGCCCTATCTATAATAGATGCTTATGTAGACGCACAATTGTTTGATTTTGATATTTCTCCAGATTTATCTATGCATTGGGGGCCGGAAGTTACGCCAAAGACGCGATACGGATCTTCATCTTATGGACTAAATTGCAGCATAAAATTTTAAAATGGCATGAAACAACTTATTCTTTTTCTGATGTTATTACCAAGCGGATTCTTTAAGCTGTCCGCACAAGAGGAGGATTTTCAGACACAATCCGGTGCAACCCTCCCAGCCGATTCGGTTGTCGAAGAAATTGTAGGCGTAATTCCGGAAAGTTTGGATGCCGATATTGACAGCCTGCTCCGTTCGTGGCATGTACAATATTTCACGAAAAAGGATGACTTCTGCCATGATGATGAAGAGAATGTCTATTTCCCAGACTCTGTCTATGCCATGCGCCTGGCAAGTCTTCCCTGCATCATTCCAATGCCTTATAATAATGTAGTGCGCGATTGTATCGACCTATACACAGAACGGCGTCGCGGATTAGTACGCTATATGTTAGGTATGGCAGACTATTATTTCCCCATCATCGAAAAAATATTAGACAAACATGGACTTCCTTTAGAATTAAAATATCTGGCCGTAGTAGAGAGCGCTTTGAATCCGGTAGCTCTTTCACGAGTTGGGGCCTGCGGACTATGGCAATTTATGCTTCCGACCGGCAAACAATATGATTTAACCATTAACAGCCTGATAGATGACCGGCGCGACCCGGAAAAAGCAACGGAAGCAGCCTGCCAATACTTCAAAGACCTTTATTCCATTTATAAAGACTGGAGCTTAGTCATGGCATCCTATAACTGCGGACCGGGAAACGTCAATAAGGCAATTCGCCGTTCCGGAGGGAAAACGGACTTTTGGGATATATTCCCTTATTTGCCGAAAGAAACACGTTCTTATGTGCCTTTGTTTATCGCCGCCAACTATGTCATGAATTATTATTGCGACCATAATCTCTGTCCGTTGGAAACAAATCTGCCATTAGCGACAGATACCATTCACATCAACCGTATCCTGCATTTACAACAAGTGGCTGATGTGCTGAATATGGATATCGCCCAGCTCCGGGCCTTGAATCCGCAATACAAGCGGGACATCGTACCAGGAAATGTAGAAAAATCCGTATTAAAACTACCGGCTATGCAAACTTATGCTTTTGTAGACCAAGAAGATTCTATCTATGCCTATCGTGCACAAGAACTTCTGCCAGGATATATGATTACTATCAATGGAGGCTCGAAGCCCAGTTCGGCTACACGCGAAATGATTACCCACATCGTTTTGAAAAATGAAAACATCTACACTATAGCCAACCGATATGGTGTGACAGCGCGTGACATCAAAAAATGGAACCGTTTATCATCGAACCGTTTGCAGCGAGGCAAACGGTTGAAACTTTATGTAGATAATGGAGGAGTACTGTTTGCAGCACAAGCCCCAGAAAAGGAAACGACAAGCCAACAAAAAAACGCCAAGCAAGATAACTACCTCTCACACAAAGTCAAATCTGGCGAATCACTTTATTCCATAGCATCCAAGTATCCAGGAATTACAGCACAAGACTTACGGAAAGCCAACAAACTCTCTAATTCCAAAATTATGCCTGGGCAAGTACTGAAAATTCCGAAAGGATAAATAGTCTTTAGGAGACAAAGAAACAAGATAACACGTTGACAAAATACAAGAGATTCGTTAAAATTAAGACCATCTATAAAAATGAAGAATCCAAATAGAAACGCAACGATTCGTTAGCAAACAGGATAAAAACTCATCGGTCGGGGAACGCCGCGCGG